>PMLH01000577.1 GCA_003159055.1 Myxococcales bacterium | reverse complement strand
CGACCCGGCCGCCATCGTCGCGGCCCTGCGCAAGGGGACGCTCCAGTGCAAGGTCGTGCCGGTGCTCGCCGGCTCGGCCCTGCGGAACAAGGGCGTTCAGCCGTTGCTCGACGCCGTCTGCGATTTCCTTCCCGCTCCGATCGAGGTGCCCGCCATGCGGGGCGTGGATCCGACCACCAACCAGCCGGTGTCGCGTCCGCCGGAAGACAGCGCGCCATTTTGCGCGCTGGCCTTCAAAGTGGCGATGGACGAGGGCCGCAAGACCGTCTTCCTCCGCATCTATTCGGGCGTGCTCAAACCGGGCGATGAAGTGCAAAACGCCCGCACCCGCCGCAACGAAAAGGNNCGCATCGAACGCGCTGGCGCCGGCAGCATCGTGGTTGCCATGGGCTTAAAAGACGCCGGCACCGGCGACACCATCTACGCGCCCAAGGCGCCCATCCTGCTCGGACGCATCGATGTGCACGAGCCCGTCATCGCACGCGCCATCGAGCCGAAAACCCAGGCTGAGAAGGAGAAGCTCGACTTCGGTTTGGCCAAGCTGGCCGACGAGGATCCGACCTTCCGCTTTGGCGAAGATCCGGAAACCGGCCAGACCATCATCCGCGGCATGGGCGAGCTTCACCTCGACATCATGGCCGACCGTCTGAAGCGCGAGTACGGCGTCGAGGCCCAAGTCGGCCGGCCGCAGGTCGTGTATCGCGAGACCCTGGCTGGCTCGGCCGAAACCGAGGCGCGTTTCGAGCGCCAGGTCGAAGACGAAACCTTGTTTGGGCAAGCGCGGGTGCGCGTGGCTGCCCGACCGCGAGGCAGCGGCAACGTTGTCAGGCTCGATGTCGCCCCGCCCGTGCAAGTCCCGGGCGCCCCGAAGATTCTGGAAGCTCCGAAAGCGATCTTGGACGCAGCCCTGGAAGGTGCCACCGAGGCCATGCGCTCGGGTCCCGAAGGTTATCCCTTCGAGGACATCGAAGTTGTGGTCACTGGCATCGAGTACCACCCCGACGCCTCGACCCCGGCTGGCCAGAAGGCCGCGGTCGGCGAGGCACTCCGCCAGGCCTCGCGCGAAGCCGGCACGCGCCTGCTTGAGCCCATCATGAAGGTTGAAGTCACCGCGCCGGAAGCCAACGTCGGCGACGTGCTCGGCGATCTCAACGCCCGCCACGCGCGCATCGAAGACGTGGGCGTGCGCGGAAGCCAGCGCCTGGTGGTGGCGAAAGTTCCACTGCGTCGGATGTTCGGCTACGCCACCGATCTCCGCTCGGCCACGCAGGGCCGCGCCAACTACACCATGCAGTTCGAAGCCTACGACGCCTGGGAGTAGAGGCCAACCTATCCAAGCCATGTTCGCAAAGCCCAGCACAGATGGATTTCTGCCCGCCCTGCCCGGCATCGAACGCAAGACTCTCGTGTACGGTGAGCGCACGCTGTCGACGGAATTTCGCATGAAGGCCGGTAGCACGCTGCCCACCCACAGCCATCCCCACGAGCAAACTGGCTACCTGGTCTCGGGTCACCTCCGCCTGACCATCGGCGACGAGCACTTCGATGTCATCCCGGGCGCGAGTTGGTGCATTCGCCCCAACGTGGTTCACGGTGCCGAGATCGTCGAAGATTCGGTGGCCCTCGAGATCTTCTCGCCGATTCGTGAGGACTACCTGCCCGTGGACGGTCGATCGAAATAGTCGCTCCGCCCGGCCACGCAGAAGACACTCGACACAGTGAAGCCGGATCCTACTTCTTCACAGTGACGATGGCGTTGGGCCCGCTGCCCGACGGGACGGTGGGCTGGGTCAAGGGCGTGAGGGTACCGGTCGCGCCGATGACGTACTGAGAGACCGAGCTGCCCGGGTAGCCACTGGTCGCGTAGAGGTACGTGCCCGAGAAATCGATGGTGACATTGGCGAAGGTCGTGGTTGCCGCCATCGTGGCGGGAGTCATGGGGGTGAGGACGCCATCCGCACCCACGCTGTACAGTGATATGGCCGCTGCCGGATCGGCGTTGACCACATAGGCGAACTTGCCCGAGGGATGGATCGCGATGGCACCGGGGTAGCTGCCCGTTGCGACTGAGGCCAGGGGCGCAAGCGCCCCGGTCGCGCCGACGGTGTACTGGAAGACAACGTTGTCGAAGTAGCCTGCGGCATAGAGATACGCCCCTGAAGGATGGATGGTCATGTGGGACGCGTTGCCGTTCTTGCCGTTGGTTGCAACCGAGTACGGATCCATGGGTGAAAGTGCCCCATCCACACCGATGGTGTATTGGGAGACGCTCTTGCCGTCGGCGTTGGCCACGTAGACGTACTTGCCCGATGGATCCACGACCACACAGGAAGGCGCGTTGGGATACCCTGTCCCGGACTTCACCGTGCCAAGGGTGACGAGCGCCCCATCCGCGCCGAGGGCAAACTCGGAGACGTCACCGCTCTGGTCGTTGGCCACGTAGGCATACTTGCCCAAGGGATCAACCACGATGGACACTGGGTAGTTCCCGGCCGTTGTCGATGGCGTTGCCATGGGAGCGAGTGCCCCGGTCGCGCCGATCACGTACTCAGAGATCTTGCCTGCCGGGCTTGGCTTGGCGTTGGCCACGTAGACGTATTTGCCCGAGGGATCCACCGTGATGGATTCGGGCGTATCCCCGGCCACAACCGTGGGCGGAGTCATGGGGACGAGGGCCCCACCCTCCGCGATCGTGTATTGAGAGACGCTGCCCTCGTATTGATTTGCAACGTAGGCATAGCCCACGACCGCCCCCAAGGATGGAGGAGCATCGCCGCTTCCACTCCCCCCGGCGCCGCTGTCCGTGCCGCTATTGCTGGCCTGGTTGCTGCCACAGGCGGCGAAGAGAACCATCGATACGCTCAGAGAAACTGTTCCTGTCCGGCCCATCGTCATAGGGTCTTTCCTATACAGGTATTTCCGCCTGGTCAAGGTGCGGCCGAACCTCTTACCCCCACCGTGAACGCTACGGCCTCTCCCACCGTCCCGACTGGGCCGATCTGAACAAGGCATCGATCACCCGAAGGTTCGCAATCGAATCTTCGATGGGTACCGGCGCGGCGCCGCCGTCGAGGATCGCCTGGCTGAACAAGTCGCAGTGCCAGCCCCACTGGTTGCAGGCGGCAAAGCGTATCTCCTCGGGCACTCGCGATCCGTCGTCGAGCAACAACCGACTCTCGCGATCGTCCGGCATGCTCCACGGTATCTCGATGCCGATGTGGCCGCGCGTACCCAAAATATCGAGCGACTGGTGCGGCACCAATTGCGTCGAACACGTGAAGATGGCGTGCCCGCGCGCAAACTCCAGAATTGCGGACGCCATGCGGTCGACGCCGAAGCGTGCATCTGTGTCCAGCAGTCCGAGCACGCGCACCGGCTCGTCCTCGAAGATGAAGCGCGACATGGTCACCGGGTAGAAGCCGATGTCGAGCAGACCGCCGCCGCCGATCCCGGCCTGATTGCGCACGTTTTGCGGAGAATCGTTGAAGTAGGAAAAGAAGCCGCTCATGGCACGCAGCTCGCCGATGCGCCCGCTGCGAACCAAGTCACGCGCCCCGAGCCAGCGTGGATGCGTACGCACCATCGCCGCCTCCCCAACCAAACGACCGGTGCGAGCCCGGACATCCAGCAAGGCCGTCGCCTCTGCCGCGTCGATCGCAATCGGCTTTTCGCAAAGCACGTGCTTGCCCGCTTGCATCGCGCGGACCGACCACGGCACATGCAGATGGTTCGGCAGCGGGTTGTAGACCGCGTCGACCTCCCCGTCGGCGAGAAGCTCTTCGTACGATCCATAGGCGCGACCGATGCCAAAACGCGCAGCCGCAGCGCGGGCCTTGTCCACCGAGCGTGAAGCGATCGCCGCGACGGTTCCGTTCTGGCCGCTTTGGATGGCAGGAAGCATGGTCGCGAGGGCGAACTTGCCGGTGCCGAGGATCCCCCAACGCACCTTGTTCTTTGAGTTGCTCTGCATGGCGCCTTTCGAATTGTCTCACGCGCTGGGCGGGTTCATGTTGTATAGATTCGATCCGAGAGGGGTTTCTTGCACCACGATCGTAACGCCATCGCCGCCGCCGTTTCTGCCCTGCTGCGGGCCACCGGCCACGATCCATCCAGCGAGCCGGATTTGCAACAAACGCCGGAGCGGGTTGCCAAACTGTGGGTCGAGGAATTCCTGGCTGGGTATGACATGGATCCCGCAAAGATCCTCGGTGAGCCGGTGCTCGGCGAAAGCAATCCCGACGTGGTCGTCGTGTCGGGGCTGCGCTTCCATTCCATGTGCCCGCACCACCTGGTGCCCTTCCGCGGGGTTGCGCACGTCGCCTACATGCCTGCGGGGAAACTGGCTGGCTTCGGTCGGCTTGCCGATCTGGTCGAGTGCTTGACCAAGCGCTTGACCCTGCAGGAGCGAGCCACCCACCTGATCGCCGAGACGGCATGGCGCGGCCTGGGCGCACGCGGTGCCGGCTGCGTGATGGAGGCGGAACAGTGGTGCCTGGCCTTGCCCGGCGAACGGCACGACCGATCCAAGGTGGTCACCGCCGCCTTCGTCGGCGAGATGAACGATCGCCCGGACTTGAAGGCGCTTCTCTACGATGACGCCGCAGACGCCGATCGGAAAGGAACGTAGCGTGGCGGAGCTTGCCGGACGCGTGGCTGTGGTAACCGGGGGGTCGCGGGGCATCGGCCGCGCCATCGCGGTTTCATTTGCCAAGGCTGGCGCCCACGTGGCTGGCTGCGCCCGCCGCGCCGAGGGCGGTAGCTTCCTTGACGACCTCAATCCAGAGCAGCGAAAGGCCTGCCGGTTTCTCGCGTGCGATGTTCGCGTCGGCGAACAAGTGAACCGATTTCGCGACCAGGTTGAGGCGGCTTTCGGGCCGGCCGATGTGCTGGTCAATAACGCGGGCATCGTCGCGCGTGCGTCTGTGGTTTCCTTGTCCGAGGATACCTGGAACGACGTGCTGGCATCCAATCTCACGGGGACTTTTCTGGTGACGCGCGCCTTTCTTCCAGCCATGAAGTCACGACGAGGCGGCGGACGAATCATCAATGTTTCCTCGATCGCCGGCCGCACCGGAACTCCGATGCTCTCGGCCTATTGTGCAGCCAAACATGGCGTGGTCGGGTTCACGCGCGCGCTGGCCGAGGAGCTGCGCGGGGACGGCATCGTGGTCAACGCCATCTGCCCAGGATCCGTCGACACGGAAATGCTCGGGCAAGGCATGCCAGGGGCAACACCCAAGATGACCACGGACGAAGTCGCGGCCGTGGCGCTGTTTCTCGCTACAGCCGCGCCGGCGGCCCTCACCGGAGCATGCATCGATGTCTTCGGGTAGGGCGACACCGCGCGGGCTCGGGCGGGCGTTGCGACGCCTGCCGCTGTTTCCTATCGAGGACGTGGTTCTATTCCCCGATTCGATGATTCCGCTGCACATCTTCGAGGCGCGCTACCGCAAGATGGTGCACGACGTCCTCGGCTCGAATCGCCTGGTCGCGATCAGCTTGCAGCTCGAAAGAGAGAACCTGGAAAACGGCACGGCGCCACGGGTGGCGTCGGTCGCGTCGGTAGGCGAGCTGGTGCTCGCGCAGGAGCTGCCCGACGGGCGCTTCAATCTCGTGGTGCGCGGCCGTGCCCGCATCGGTCTCGACACGGAGCTGGCGAGCGACGAGCCCTACCGACTGGTTGCGGCACACGAGATCCCCGACGATTCGCCCCTCCAAGCGAGCGACATCGACGAGGCCGATACCACGCTTCGTGCCCTGGTGACCGGCCTCGCTGAATCCATCCCCGACGGAGGCGAGTTGCTCAAGCACGTGGCCGCAGCCCAGGATACACCAGCCGCGCTCGCCAACGTGATTGCCTCATCGCTGATCGCCGACGCGAAAGCCCGACAGCGCTTGCTGGAAACCACCGACGTATTCGAACGCCTTGAGCGATTGTCGAACGAGGTGGTCGCGCTCATCGATCGCGTCGGCAAACCCTGCCGCGCGAACTAGTGCACTGGAACACAAATAGCTTGCATAAGTTAACAGGGCATGATCTACCAGGGGCATGAGGACTGGACGCCCGAAGGCAGCGCTCGTGATCTCGGATGACGAGCGGGTAGAGCTTGTTCGACTGACGAAGCGCGCTCGAATTGACCGCCACGTTGCGTTCCGTGCGCGGATTGTCCTCGCGTGCGCCGAAAAGTCGTCCAACGTGGAGGTGGCGCGTCTGCTGCGGGTGTCGGGCAATACCGTAGGCATGTGGCGCCGTCGCTTCGTCGAATTTCGGGTCGATGCGCTGTACGACGAGCCTCGTGTCGGAGCCCCGCGGAAGGTGAGCGATGAGGCTGTCGAGGCAGTGATCGTCAAGACGCTTGAGACGGCGCCCAAGGGCCGCACGCACTGGAGTACCCGCAAGATGGCGAAGAACGCGGGAATCAGTCACTCGACCGTGGGCCGGATTTGGCGAGCGTTCGGGCTCAAGCCGCACCTGACTCACTCGTTCAAGATGTCACCAGACCCGCAGTTCATCGCAAAGGTGCGGGACATCGTGGGTCTCTACATGAGTCCGCCCGACCACGCCGCCGTGTTTTGTTTCGACGAGAAGTCGCAGATCCAGGCGCTTGAGCGTGCGCAACCGGTCCTGCCGATGGATTTCGGTCAACCCGAGCGTCAGACGGGTAACTACCTCCGCCACGGAACGCTCGACCTGTTCGCCGCGCTCAACGTCGCAACTGGCAAGGTCATCGCAGGGTGCAAGGGCCAACATCGAGGCCAGGATTTCGTCGCGTTCCTGCGCGAGGTCGATGCGAGCGTCGAAGCCGGCCTCTCCATCCACATCGTCCTCGACAACCTCTCAGCGCACAAGTCGCCCATCGTGAAGCGGTGGCTTCTCCACAATCCGAGATTCCAGTTCCACTTCACGCCGACCTATTCGTCCTGGATGAACCTGGTTGAGCGCTTCTTCGGTCTCCTGACCGAAGAAGCGCTCAAGCGCGGCTCGCACACGAGTATCCCCCAGCTCCGGGACGCCATCATCGCCTACGTGGACGCGCACAACGAGGACGCCAAGCCGTTCAAGTGGACCAAGACCGCAGATGAGATCCTAGACAAGGTGCGGCGCTTCGGCCTGCGCACCCAACGGGTCCACGCGGAATGAGCGACTTCTACAAGAAATCACGGATCCAGGGCACTAGAGCACTGAACGGTTTGGAACCTTAGAGCGTGTCTGAAAAGT
>PMLH01000214.1 GCA_003159055.1 Myxococcales bacterium | reverse complement strand
TACGCCATCATCGGCGCGTTCGCGCTCAATGAATACGGCCACAAGCGGGTCACGGTCGATGTGGATCTCGTCATGCGCGAGGAGCATCTTTCCGAATTCAAGCGCAGGCACCTCGGCGACGGCTATGCAGAGCGAGTCCCCGGGACGGGCAAGCTTCTCGATACGTTGCACGGCGTGAACATTGATGTGCTAAGCACAGGCCGCTTTCCCGGCGATGACAAGCCGAAGCCTATCGCCTTCCCCGATCCAGAAACGGTGGCTCTACGCGGAGAACACTTCTCTCTGTTGCCCATGGCGCGTTTTCTTGAGCTGAAGCTGGCCTCGGGCATGGTTGCCGCCCACCGGGGCAAGGATCTCGTGGATGTCCAGGAGCTCATCAAGAGCGCAGGGCTGCCAGCGAGCGTGGCGGACGACCTTCATCCCTGGGTGCGTGCGAAGTTCTTGGAGCTGTGGCAGCTCGCGCAGGTCGCCGATCCCTTCTGAGGCCCGGGACGCAAGGCTATGGTTCCAAGGCGTTGTTGCTGTGTCCCGGCCAGCGTGGGCGGTCTGGAATCTCCGGACACACTCTGACTACACCGTCACCAGCGTGCCGACGCCCTTGTCGGTGAACAGCTCGACCACCACGCTGTGCGGTTCACGACCGTCGACGACGTGGACCGCCTCGACGCCGCCTTCGAGCGCGCGCAGGACGGCTTTCGACTTGACCGCCATGCCGCCTTTGACGGCCTTGCCGGCTTGCAGACGCCCTTGCAGGTCGGCGGTCGTAAGCTCGGAAAGAAGCTGGCCATTCTCGTCGAGAATCCCAGCCACGTCGGTGAGGAAGATCAGCTTGCGCGCCTTGCTCGCGACCGCGATCTCGGCCGCAACGTGGTCAGCGTTGATGTTGTAGCTGGTGCCGTCGGCGCCGAGGCCGATGGGGGAAATCACCGGGATGTAGTTCTTGTCCGTCAGCATCTCGAGGATCTCGTTGTTGATGGATTCGACTTCGCCCACCAGGCCCAAGTCGGGTTTGCCCGGCCTCGGGATCTGCTTGCGCGCGCGAATGAGGTGCGCGTCCTTGCCGGAAAGGCCCATCGCCGAGCCACCCAGCGTATTGATGAGCCCGACGATCTCCGTGTTCACCTTGCCGGTCAGCACCATCTCGACCACGCCCATTTCGGCCGTACCGGTCACGCGCTGTCCGTCGATGAATTCGCTCTTCTGTCCCAATCGTTCCAAGGTGCGGGTGATTTCCGGCCCGCCGCCGTGAACGATCACCAGTTTCAGCCCGGCCGCGCGCAACAAGACCACGTCCTGGGCGAAGCTGCGCTTCAGCTCGGGCTGCACCATGGCGGCGCCGCCGTACTTGATCACGGCGCGGGTGCCGGAAAACCTCTGGATGTACCTGAGCGCGTCGACGATGAGGTCGCGGCGACGAGCGAGCGATTCGACTGGTTCGTTGTCGGTCATGGCAAATGTCCTGCGCAGTCAATCATCCTGTGTGACCAAAGCCGCCCACGCCTCGGGCAGTCTCTGACAGCTCTGTGACTTCCTCGACAGTGGCGCGCGCAACCGGTGCAATCACCATCTGCGCCACGCGATCGCCGGGTGCGATGGTGTACGGCGCCTGGCCGAGGTTCACCAGCAATACGATGAGCTCACCGCGGTAGTCGCTGTCGATGGTGCCGGGAGCGTTCACCACCGTGATGCCGTGGCGAAGCGAAAGCCCCGATCGAGGCCGTACCTGCGCCTCGAAGCCCGGCGGAAGCTCCATGTTCCACCCGGTTGGGACACCGACACGCTGCCCGGGCGCCAGCGTGATCGGCCCGTCGGCGGCGGAAGAAAGGTCCATCCCCGCCGCGCCCTCGGTCATGTAGCGAGGCAGGATCGCTCCCGCGCGCACGCGACGAAAACGAAGATTGGGCGACAGGGCCACGGTCAGAAGTTCAGATTCTTGCGGATGCGCGCCATGGGTTCGTCGAAATCGGGCACGAATTCGCGGCCCGTGACCAGCTCGTACAGCGCCACGTAGCGACGCGCAGCCTCGCAGCGAATCTCGTCGGACAAGGGCGGCGGGGCGCCATCGCCGGTGTACCCCTGCGCGGCCAGCTTGTGGCGAACGTATTCCTTGTCGAGCCCGCGCGGCTCTTCGCCGCGCTCGAAGCGGGCTTGATAGTCGTCCGCATACCAGTAGCGTGAGCTGTCCGGCGTGTGAACTTCGTCGACGAAGCACAGGCTGCCGTCGCGCCGACGCCCGATTTCGTACTTGGTGTCGACCAGGATGAGCCCGCGCTGCGAAGCCAGGCTCTGGCCGAACGCAAACACGCGCGCGCACATTTCGGCGGCCCGGTCGAAGTCGGCCGGCGTCAGCGCGCCGGTGGCCAAAACATCATCGCGCGAAACCGACTCGTCGTGCCCGCCCTTTGCCGCCTTGGTCGACGGCGTGAGAATGGGCCTGTCGAGCTTCTGGTTCTTGCGCATGCCCTCGGGCAGATCGTGCCCACAGAAGCGCCGCACGCCTTTCGAGTAGTGGTGCCAGATCGACGTGGTGGTCACGCCGGTCACGTACGAGCGCATGACGAATTCGACGGGAATCAGCTCGCATTCGGTCGCGATCATCACCGTCGGATCCGGCACCTCCAGGACGTGGTTCGATGCCAGATGCTTGGTGACGTCGAACCAGTAGGCGGCGATCTGGTTGAGCACCTGGCCCTTGAAAGGAATGGTCCCCAGCACGACGTCGAAGGCGCTGATGCGGTCCGTGACCACGATGGTGCGTCGGTTGTCCTTGGTGTAGCAATCACGGACCTTGCCAGCGTACTTGTCTCCAAGCGTAGGAAAGTCGGTCGACTCCAAGGTCTTCGCAAGCTGGGCTCTAATCAGGTCGTCTGAAATCATTGCGTCGCTCCCTCGTGCTCACGTCTCTTCGTCACGGAGCGCACGATCGATGATCGTTTTGCTCCAACGCAGGTGATGTTGCAAATTGAATGCTTGGTCGAGATCGGCTGCCGACAGGCGTGCCGCGATTTCCAGATCGGCGCCAAGGCGCGCTCGGAAGCTGGGTGGCGCACCCGTTCCCAGCTCGGCGGACGCAGCCAAGGCGTGCTTCTGCACCATCTCGTAGGCGGTCTGCCGCGGCAGTCCGGTGCGCACCAACGCCAGCATCACGCCCTCGCTGAAGTAGAGACCGCCGGTGTGCTCAAGGTTTCGCTTCATGCGCTCGGGGAACACGACCAGGCCGTCGACCAACCCCGCCGCACGACGAACCATGAAATCCGCAATGCCCGTGGCGTCGGGACCGATCACCCGTTCCACCGACGAGTGCGAGATGTCGCGCTCATGCCAAAGCGCGACGTTTTCGAACGCGGAGTCGGCGTACGCACGCAGCAGGCGCGACAACCCACACAGGTTTTCCGAGAGAATCGGATTCTTCTTGTGCGGCATGGCCGAAGAGCCCTTCTGGCCCTTGCCGAAGGCTTCGCTCGCCTCGCCGACCTCGGTACGCTGCCAGTGGCGAACTGTGATCGCGATCCGCTCGACCGCGGTCCCGAGGCGCGCCAGCGCTGCGAAGAACCCCGCGTGCCGGTCACGCGCCACGATCTGCGTGGGAACAACCTCGGGCCGCAGTCCCAGCGAGCTGAGCGCTCGGCTTTCGAGCTCCGGAGTCAGGTTCGCGTAAGTACCGACCGCGCCGGCGATCTTCCCGACCGAAACCTCATCACGCGCAGCCAGCAATGCCCGGCGAGCGCGGCCGACCTCGGCGTAGAAACCCGCGAACACGAGACCTGCGACGATCGGCTCGGCGTGAATCCCGTGCGAACGGCCGATCATCAAAGTCTCGCGATGCTCGTCCGCCTTGCGGGCCAGCGCCACGCGCAGTTGGTCGACACCGTCAAGAATGGCGTCGGCGGCCTCGCGCAACAAAATCGCGAAAGAAGCATCGAGCACGTCCGACGACGTCATGCCGAGGTGCAACCATCGGGCATTCGCGCCGGCTAGCTCCTCCACATGAGTCAGAAAAGCGATCACGTCGTGCCGGGTTCGCTCCTCGTGCTCCAGGATGCGCTTGGCATCCAATTTCCCCTCGGCCTTCGCCCGAACATCCGCTGCGGTGCCGGGCGGAACCATCGAGGCTTCCTCCATGGCCTGGCATGCCGCAAGCTCGACCTTCAGCCAGGTTTCGTAGCGACGCGCATCGGACCATAGTTGGGCGAGAATCGGCCGTGTGTATCTGTCAATCATGGGACTTCCGCGCTGGGGGGTCGCGTTGGGTTCTCGAAGTACGCCAAGGCACGTTTTTGCGGAGGCGTGGTTCTAGCGGAACTGACGTTTCGATTCAATGATCTACCGGATCTTGGTCATGGGAATCACGCCTGCCCCGACCAGAATGGCCAGGATCCCGACGGCCGCGAACAGTACGACCCTCACCACGGTTGCGTCAACCAAGGCGAGCCTCGACGTCCTATCCGGCGCGCGCCGGCGAAGCCGCAGCTGCAAGAGCGCGATCGCGACGAGAATCGCCCCGCCAAACAGGAAGAATCGGTGAGCAATCGCGGCAATGTTCATGTGTCCTCGCTGATGAGACGCCGGTAGCACGCCAAAAGCTGGAGCGTGACGGGGCCGGGCTTGCCGTCCCCGACGGGCCTACCATCGACCCTCGTGACCGGCAAAATCCCACGAACCGCACTGGTAAGAAAGACCTCGTCCGCGAAAAGAAGTTCCCGCGGAGCAACGAATCCGGGTTCGCGGATCGCGATGTCCGCGCCCCGCGCGAGGCCCAGCACCTTTCCGCGCGTGACCCCCTCGAGAATGCCAGCCTCAAGCCCCGGCGTAACGAGCACGCCGCCCTGGACGAGAAAGACGTTGCTCGTCGCCCCTTCGGCGATGCCGCCGTTGCCGGTGCACAGGATTGCTTCGCCCGCCCCTGGACGCCGGTGACGCGCCTCAGCGATCGCCAAAACGCTGCTAAGATAATTGCCTGACTTGATCGCAGGGTCGAGGCTTCCAGATGCCCCGCGTGAGAGGTTGACCACTTCGACTGCGATGCCCGAGGCGATCATCTCGGCACTCGGCGCACCGAGCGGCTGGACGATCACGATCAGTTGGGGCGTGGTGGCGGTCGCCGGGTCGATATCGACCGGGCCAACACCTCGGGTGACGATGACACGGACGCGCGCCTCGTCCTCGGCAGATGCCGCGACCGTCGCACGAATGGCCTCCACCACAAGAGAACGCACGGGCGGGTCCAGGTAGAGACTTCTCGCCGACCTCTCCAATCGGTCGAGATGCTCAGACAGAAAATGCACGTGGCCACCCTGGTACGCAACGGTCTCGTACACGCTGTCGCCAAAGAGGAAGCCTCGGTCGAACACGGAGACCGTGGCCCGTTGCGGGTCGCGCACCTGCCCATCGATATAGACACAGATTGACATGGGGAACGGCTCGGACGAAGCTAGTACGAACAGAGCTGTCAAGCCACAACGTAGCGCCGTTACCCGGGAGAGAGGGAGATTTTGAATATTCTCCGAGTTCGCTGTCGAAGCGCCGAAGATTTCCGTAACCACTACACGACTGACCATCCCGACGGTGTGTTGTTCTGCCCAACCACCACCCAGCTGGCTTCGGAAACGTCAGTCGTGGTGGAGATCGCGTGCAAAGGGTTGCCAAACAAGGTGCTGGTGCGTGGAATCGTCATGTCCTGGCGCCCCGCCTTGCCGCGGCTGCGCGTTCGCGCCGGTGCGTTGGTGCGCTTTGCTCCGGAGGAAGCGAGCAAGCGCGATTTCGTCTTGCAAACCCTGATGGGCACACGCCTATCCACACCAAGGCGCAAACACACGAGAATTCCGGTTGGGCTCGGTGTTAGGGTTCGTGTCGGCAACGACCCTTCGGGGATCGAAGCCGAGCTGCGCGAAATCAGCGTGAGCGGCGGGCTATTTGCTGCGCGCACCCAGCCGCCGATAGGCACCGACGTGATTGTGGAAATCGTTCCGCCAGGCGGGGTTGCGCCCATGTCGATTTCGGGCCGCGTGCTCTACCACGCGGGGCCAACCCAGACCGGCGTCAAGTTCATGTTTCGTGAGGGTGGCGGTTCGCGTCGCTTGCGCGAGCTGGTCCGTCGTTTCAAACTGTCGTAAGGTTTTTCTGGCCAAGCGGGTACGCGACCGGCCTATAATGCACGCCGCTTCTGATGAACGACGCAGTATCACTTGATGTAAGAGGGTCCACCGAGCCACTCCCGAGCGCAACCGTCGTCGGTGGCCGATTCCAGATTCAGTCCTTTGTCGGCGCAGAGGCGGGGACCGAGGTCTACCAAGCCCTCGACACCAAGGACAATGCGCAGGTATTGCTGCGCCTGTTCGCCTGCCCGGTCGCTGCCAAGCCCGTGCTCGAGGGCGACTTGGCCCACGCGGCCCAGGTAACTCACAAGAACATCGCAACGCTCATCGCGTGGGGATACGAGGGCGACCGCGCCTACGTAGCCAATGAAGCCTCGGATGGAGCCACGCTGAAGCAGATCATCGCGTCTCGGCGTGCGCAGAACCAGGTCGTCGGCCTGGCCCACGCGCACGTTCTGCTCGGCCACGCAGCCAACGGGCTGGAGGCCGGGTATCCGGGGCTCTGCCATGGTGGCATTCACCCAGGCGCGATCCGGCTGAGCAGCGCGGGTCGTATCAAGGTGCTGAACCTTGGACTGACCCGGGGGGTGCCAACACTGGCGAGCGACGCCGTTCCCGGCCTTGCGACCGCGAGCCCCTACCTTGCTCCAGAAGTGGCGGCTGGTTCAGCCCCCTCGCCTGCCGCAGACGTTTTTTCGCTCACCGCCGTACTCTATGAATTGGTTACCGGGCACGCTCCCAGCGCGCCGCCCTGGCCTGCGACACAGGTCAATGCCGAGCTGCCGAAGGGAATCGACAAGATCATCGACCGTGGGTTGGCGTCGCTGCCCGAGACACGCTTCGGGCGCCCCTCTCAGCTGATAGCCGCGGTCGGCACCCTGCTCGCCGGGACTGCGCCCAGCAAGCAAGACAAGGCGTTGGCCACGCCGCGGCTGGCGCTGGGCAAATCGTTTAGCGTCTCGGATGCGGTTCGAATTTCTGAAGAGTACGAACGCTGGCTGATCCAGAAAGACAACCTAGATTTCGGACCGTTCTCGCTCGCGCAGGTCATGGCTCAGATGGAGAAGGGTGTCTTCAATGGCGACCACTTCATCGTCGATGCCGACTCGGGCGATCGGCAGAAGATCAAGGAGCATCCCCAACTCGCCGAATTCACGCGCGTGGTCGAGCGCAAGCTGGAGGCGCTGCGGCGAACGCGCGCCGAGCAAGCGCACGAGCACACCGAGCGACGAAAGGGCCGCTGGACCGTCGCCATCATAGGTCTGGCGATTCTGGTGGTCGGGGGCGGACTGGCTGTCTTCCTCATGATGCGCAAGCCGCAGGTCAACGACGTTCTCGCCTCACGTGTCAGTGAGGCAGACGTCGACAAGTTCCTCAAGGACGTCAAAGTCGAGTTTGCACAGCCCAAGCACGCGGCTGGCGGTGGCGGCGCTGGCAGGCGGCGGGCGGGCGGCGGCGGGCCCTCCGGGCGCGCGGAAGACTTCAACAATGCCATGGACTACGGCGACGTAAGCAAGGATGGCGGCGATGCCATTCTCGACGATGGAACCGTCGACAGAGTCATGCGCGCCAACTACCGGAAGATCGTTCCGTGTGTCATCCAATCGGGGGTTCGCACCGTCGAGATGGACTTCGTGGTTCAACCCTCCGGCAGGGTCAGGGCCGTGCAGGTCAACGGTCAGCGCTCGGGTGCGATGTCGGTTTGCGTCTTGAACCAGATGCAGTCGTTCGGGTTCCCCCAGTACAAGGGGAAGAACACGATCGCCAGCTGGTCGATGTCGTTTCGTTAGGATGGGAACCCTGGGAGGGTTCAGCNNCGGCGAGCTAAGCTCGCCTCCGCCTACGCGTGTCTATCGACTGAAGCCGGCGGAGCTATCTCTCGCGGTCTTCGCGCTGCGAAGTTGGAGACCGAGGACCAAGTCGTAGGTGAACCAGAAGCGCTCGCCCTTGGCGGTTTCCAGGCAAAGCGCCGACTCGCGTAGCTCGATGCGCACGACCTTGGCGATCTGAATGGTTTCTCCCGGTCCGCCTACGATGAAGGTGGCGTCGCGTTCTTCGGGAACCGTGATACTTTCGCCACTGGCGATCTTCAGGTGTTCGGCGTCGAGGGCGAAAAGGAGAGTGTCCTTGGTCATGGGCACAGTCTACACTGAGCGAAGCGCTTCGCATGCTCGAGCAATCGCGTCCGGCAAATCGGTGGCGATCAGGTGCTGCGACCCGACGGTTTGCGTCGCAATCTCGGCCGCCGCGCCGTGGATGAAGACACCGGCGCAAGCCGCGTCCTTGTCCCCGAGCCCCTGCGCAAGCAACGCGCCAATGGTTCCCGCCAGGACATCGCCGCTGCCCGCGGTGCCGAGAGAGGAGTTCGCGGTCGGGTTGACAAATGCGGTGCCGTCGGGAATGGCGATGATGGTGCGCGCGCCCTTGAGTACCACGACGGCGCCCGCATCCGCTGCGATCCGTCGGGCGAGGCCGAGTCTGTCCCTTGCAACGTCGGCGGTGCTGCAGCCGCACAGTCTGGCCATCTCGCCTGGGTGAGGCGTGAGCACGCGAGGCGCGCGGGCCTTCCGAACGACGGCGGCGGTTTCGACGCCAAGCAGATTCAAGGCATCGGCATCAATGACGAGCGGCAGGGGCAGCTCGGCCACCAAGCGGCGAACCAAAGCCGCCATCCCCTCGCCGGTCGGAATCCCGGGACCGACCACGACCGCCTTCATCCTCGCTGCTTGCGTGGTCAGATCGGCGAAGCTGTTGGCGTCGGCATCCTCGCTCTGGGCATAGCAGGTCGTCATCTCGGCGACGACCTTGGCATCGAAGGCGGCCTGGGCGGCCGCGGTGGTTGCGATCGTCACCATCCCAGCGCCGGCCCGCAAAGCCGCGCGCGCGACCAAGAGCCCTGCCCCGGTCTTTCCCACCGAACCGGCAATCGCAAGCAGGTGACCTGCGGTGCCCTTGTGTCCGGTTGGTGTCCGCGGCGGCAACAGGGTGGCGACGGCAGCGCTCTCCAGCCAATGGCAGACCGGCCCGATACCCAGGGCAGACTCGACCACGCTCTCGGGGGCGACGCCCAGGTCGACCACGTCGATGCGCCCCACAGGCGCGTCGGCGCGCAAGACCAAGCCGAGCTTTCTCGCACCCATGGTCGCGGTCATGTGCGCCTGCACGACAGCGCCACGAATCTCCCCCGTGTCGGCGTCGAGACCTGAGGGGATGTCGACTGCGACCCGCCAGGCCAGGGTCGCGTTCATCGCAGCGATGGCCACGGCCGGCACACCCAAGACGCCCGAGCGAAGCCCGGTACCAAACAGCGCGTCGACGATCACGGCTGAGCCTTGCAGCTGCCGCCGCCACTCGTCGGCGCGCGCATCGACGGAAAGATCACAAATGGCGTCGCTTGCCAGCGCGCGGATCACGTTCAAGAACACCGCCGCATCGCCTGTGATCTTGTCCGGCGGCATCGCCAGAAGAACCTTTACCCGGGCCCCCCTGCGTAGAAGGTGTCGAGCGATGACAAAGCCGTCTCCGCCGTTCTGACCGGCGCCGCAGACGACCCGCACCTCCAGGCCCGAGAGGCTCGGCCGCTCGCGCGCGATGATCTCAGCGACACCACGGCCGGCATTTTCCATCAGCACCAGCCCCGGCAAGCCGAGCTTGCCAATGACCGCGCCGTCAACGGCGCGCATCTGGGCCGCAGTAAGCAGGAGCGCCATGGCGCGATCTTAGCCGCTGTCCGGCCCGCTTACACCATCATTGATGCTGGCGCACTTGGGGGCGGCAACGATTCAGTCGGCCAAAGCCTTGCGCATGCAATCCGCAATTTCCTCGGCATAGCCCCGGATGATCGCCTCGTCGGTGCCTTCGATCATGACCCGCGCCTTCGACTCGGTTCCCGAGTAGCGAACCAGGACGCGACCATCGACGCCAAGCATCTTCTCTACCTTGGCAATCGCGGCCTGGACGCTGGGAAGGTTCTCGATGGGCACCTTGCGTGCAACTTGGAAGTTGACCAATACCTGCGGGTAGCGCGTCATCTGCTTGGCAAGATCCGACAAGCTTCGCTCCTCCTGCACCATGACCGACAAAACCTGTAGCGCGGCCAAGAGGCCGTCGCCGGTGGTGGCCTCCCGCAGGAACACGATGTGGCCCGACTGCTCTCCGCCAAAAACGTAGCCCCCCTCGCGCATGGCCTCGACCACGTACCGGTCCCCGACCGCTGTACGCAGGAGTTTGCCGTTCTTCTTGGCAAGGCAGCGCTCGAGTCCCAGGTTCGACATCACGGTCGCGACCACAGTGTTGCCTGGCAAGCGGTCCTTCTCGATCAGGCGGGTGCCGAGGATGGACAGGATGTGGTCGCCGTCGCAGATCTCGCCATGCTCGTCGGCCAAGATGACCCGGTCGGCGTCCCCGTCGAGGGCGATTCCAATCGCGGCCCGGGTGCGCCTGACTTCGGCCGCGACTTTTTCTGGATGAAGCGCGCCACAGCCGTCGTTGATGTTGCGGCCGTTCGGCTCGTACGACAGCGAGGTCACCTCGGCGCCGAGCTCCTCGAAGACCTGCGGAGCCGTCCGGTAGGCTGCACCGTTGGCACAATCGACCACGATGCGCATGCCGTCCAAGGTGAGGGTCTTCGGAAAGGTATTCTTGATGTATTGCACATAGCGACCCTCGGCATCGTCGAGGCGAACCGCCTTGCCGATCTTCGGCTCTGGCCCGGGCGTGAGCGGATCTGGGTTCTTCATCCGGTATTCGATCTCAGCCTCGACCTCGTCGGGCAGCTTGAATCCGTCGGGGCCGAACAGCTTGATGCCGTTGTCCTGAAATGGATTGTGAGAGGCGCTGATCACCACGCCAGCATCGGCCCGCATGCTCGCGGTGATGAAAGCGATGGCCGGCGTCGGCAGCGGACCCACCAGCAGCACGTCCGCACCGGCGGAGACAATCCCCGCCTCCAGCGCGCTTTCGAACATGTACCCGGAAAGGCGCGTGTCCTTCCCGATCACCACCCGGCAGCGCCTCCCGCGCTGGCGAAAATGCTCTGCCACCGAGCGCCCCAGAGCCAGGGCGACCTCGGCGGTCATGGGATATTGATTCGCGACACCACGAATGCCATCGGTGCCGAAGAGTCGGCGTTGCAAACTAGATTCAGCCATTGTGCCGGCCATTCTAGTGATTTTCGGCGTAAGAGCGAGCCTTTGCGATAGCCTCAGCCACGGATACCACGTCGCGCATCTCTTTCACATCGTGCACCCTGACAGCATCCGCACCGCCGAGAACCGCGGCCGCGACAGCTGCAGCCGTCCCGAAGGAGCGCGCCTGCGCAGGTTGCCCCGTCAGGTCGCCAATGAAGCGCTTGCGCGAAACCCCGACCATGAGCGGCACCGCCAGCTGCGACCGTAGGCGCGGTAGCTCCCGAAGCAAACCCAGGTTCTGGGCAACCGTCTTGCCGAAGCCGATGCTCGGATCGGCCCAGACGTCCTGGCAACCGGCAGCTCGCGCAGCGGCGATCCTATCCGCGAGCTCCTGCGAGACTTCGGCGACCACGTCGTCGAAGTGAATGGTGGTCATCATGGTCGCAGGTTTGCCGCGCAGATGCCCAAGCACGATGGTGGCGCCGGCCCGCGCCGCCACATCGAGAACTGCCGGGTCGAGGAGGCCACCCGAAATGTCGTTGACCACGGTCGCTCCGGCGTCGATGGACGCGCGCGCCGTGCCGGCTTTGTAGGTGTCAATCGAGATATGTGCCCGTCCACCCAGCCGCTTGCTCAAGTGCTCGATGGTCGGTACGACGCGCGCGACCTCCTCATTCTCCGGGACCGGCACAGCCCCCGGGCGGGTGGACTCACCCCCGACGTCGATCCAGTGCGCGCCCTGCTCTGCCATGAGCATGCCCGCCGCCACGGCATCTTCGACCGACGCAAACCGGCCCCCATCCGAAAAGGAATCCGGCGTCAGGTTGAGGACACCGACGATGAGGACCGGCATGATGCCGATACCGAGGCTACGCCTTTTCCGGCGTCGGCGATGGAATTGGATAGTTGCCCGACGACGTCGACGAGCTTTCCGGGCGCTGCGCGCGCAGTTGCTCGGAGCTCTTCGACAGGCTGGGGAAGGTCGCCACTTCCGGCGTGCGATCGAGCTTGCCACCGGTGATCAGGATGTCGATCTCGGCCGCATCCAGCGTCTCGCGCTCGAGCAGCGCCTCGGCCAAGATCTTGAGCTTGTCGAGGTTGGCGAGCACCAGCTGCTTGGCGCGGTCGTAGTTCTCCATCACGATGCGACGGATTTCCCCGTCGATCTCGCGCGCGGTCTGCTCGCTGTACTCCTTGTGCTCGACGAAGTCGCGGCCCAGGAAGACCATCTCATCGTTGCGGCCGAAGTGCAGCGGGCCAAGCTTGTCAGACATGCCCCACTCGCAGACCATCTTGCGCGCAAGCTCGGTGGCGGTGTGAATGTCGTTCGATGCGCCGGTCGTGATTTGACCGAAGACGATCTCCTCGGCTACCCGGCCGCCCATCGCCACCGCGATTTGGTCGTTGGCCAGATCCTTGGACACGTTCAGGCGGTCTTCAACCGGCAATTGCTGGGTAAGCCCCAGCGCTCGACCGCGCGGAATGATGGTCACCTTGTGAACCGGGTCCGATCCCTTCATCATCTTGCCCACCAGAGCGTGCCCCCCCTCGTGGAAGGCGGTCACCCGCTTGTCCCTGTCGCTGACGATGAGAGAGCGGCGCTCGGGGCCCATCAGGACCTTGTCCTTGGCCTGCTCGAAATCGTTGCGATCGAGCTGGTCCTTGTCGTTGCGAGCAGCCAAGAGAGCAGCTTCATTGACCAGGTTTTCGAGGTCAGCCCCAGAGAAGCCTGGCGTGCCGCGCGCGACCAAGTCCAGGTCCACGTTGGCTGCCATCGGCGTCTTTTTGGTGTGGACCTTGAGAATTCCGGCGCGGCCTTTCACGTCGGGCTGTGGCACGACGATGCGACGGTCGAATCGCCCCGGCCGCAGCAGCGCCGGATCCAAGACATCGGGCCGGTTGGTCGCGGCGATCAGAATCACGCCATCATTCGACTCGAAGCCGTCCATTTCGACCAGCAATTGGTTGAGCGTCTGCTCGCGCTCNNGCCCACGAACATCTCGACAAAGTCTGAACCCGAGATCGAGTAGAACGGAACGCCTGCCTCTCCTGCGATGGCACGCGCGAGCAAGGTCTTGCCGGTTCCGGGCGGCCCCATCATCAGCACGCCCTTGGGTATGCGACCGCCGAGACGCGTAAATTTCTTGGGGTCCTTGAGAAAGGCAATGATCTCCTCGACCTCGTCCTTGGCCTCTTCGATCCCGGCGACGTCGGAAAACGTCACCTTCTTCTGGTTTTCGGACAGAAGCTTGGCCTTGGACTTTCCGAAGCTCATCGCCTTGCCGCCGCCGACCTGGATTTGCCGCATGAACAGCAGGAACACGACAGCGACCACCAGAATCGGTAGCCATGTGATGAGAATCTGTTGCCAAAAGCCACCCTCGCTTTCGCGAACGATCTTGTAGGCAATGTTGGCTCTGTTCAGCTTCTCGAGCGTCTGCTCGCCGATGAAGCCAGTCGTGACAAAGGCTTCATCGTTCTTCTTGAGCGTGCCGCGAAATTCGGCATGGTTGCCGTTCATGCGAATTTCCAGCGGTGGTGCCGGCTTGAAATCGCCCGGCGTCTTGTCCACCTTCTGGATGAAATCCGAGAACGTCAGCTGCTGCTCGACCTGACGTGGGTTGATGAGCTGCCAGACGACGATGAAGGCAAAAATCATCATCACCCAGACAAGGATCGTCTTGTGACTGTTGCGCACCGGTTTCCTTATCGAATGGTTGTACTTCAGATATTGACACCAAATGGGGTGCCGTCAACGCGCCACGCGCAGCTCGATCCATTCTTGTGTGTGTTGGTTGGGACGCCCTGCTTCCGACGGACGCAGCCCCGGAACGAATAGAATGGTCCCGGAAGCGTCGCAAAGCACCGGCAAAGTTGACCTGTCCCGTCGGGGAATCTTCGCGTCGATAAGCAGATCCGAGAGCTTGCGCGTTCCGCGGCCAAACCGCGGCGCCATGCGATCGCCCGGCCGCCACGGCCGCAGGCAGAGAGGCCACTCGACCTGCGCGACATCGAAACAGGCCCGATTGCCGCCCGGCCATGGTCCCCCGCGCGCTGCCAGCACTTCGATCGCCGGAGCTGGTGGGTCGAACAGCTGAAACTGCCCGCCAGCCGGGAAAATGGCTGAAGTTGCGCTCTGCTTGGCTGGCAAAGGCGGCACAGCCACCCTGGTTTGCCACAGCACATGACCGTAGCGCACAACGATCTCGCCGTTCTTGACGGCGACTTGCCGTGTGCCACCGCCTTCGCGGAGCAGCCGCTGCACGGTCTCTGCCGCCCGCCTGGGCAGGTATACGCCGATCGGCAGCTCGTCAAGCCAACTCTTCGCGGCGCCACCTTGCGCTTCACGCGACAATGCCAGCAAGGACTCGACCACGCGCGGGTTCTCGCGCGCCAGCATGGGCAGGATGTCGTGGCGAATGCGTGACCTTGCGTAGCGACGATTGGCGTTCGACGGGTCCGAAACATACGCGATCTCTCGTTTGCCGAGATAGGCAAGCAGTTCGGCGCGGCGGACGTCGAGCAACGGACGCACGAATGAGTCGCGCTGATATGGAATACCGGCGAGTCCCGAAAGCCCCGTTCCGCGCAGGATTCGGAACAGCACCGTCTCGGCCTGGTCATCGGCGGTGTGCCCGAGGGCAATCCTGTTGCAGTCGAGTTGCTTCGCGGTGTCTTGCAAAGCCGCCAGACGCACGATACGCGCCGCCTCTTGTGCAGACACATGCGCTCTGCGGGCCTGGGCCACGTCGACCTTGAGCACGGCACAAGGAACCGCGAGAGCGCGACAGCGTTGCTCGACTCTGGCCGCCTCATCCGCCGACTCCTGCCGCAGGCCGTGGTCGACGCATGCGGCTTGGACCACAATCTCCAACCGGGGCGCGAGCGCCAGCAGCCCGTGGAGCAGAGCGGTTGAATCGGGACCGCCCGACACCGCGACGAGAACGCGTTCACCTCGCGCGAGCAGCGAGTGTTCGCGAATGGTGCGAAGGATCCGGGAAAGCACCGCCGAATCCTAGCACCTCGGGCTGCCAGCTAGGCCCCGAGCGCGCGGGCAATGAAATAGGCGACCGCGCCGATTGTGGCAGATACCGGGATCGTGAAGATCCACGCCCAGACGATCCGACCAGCAACGCCCCAGCGGACTTTTCCACGGTTGGAAAGCGAACCGACGCCCACGATGCCGCCCGTGATCGTGTGAGTGGTCGACACCGGAATGCCAAGCATCGTCGCCAAGAAGATTCCGAGCGTTCCACCCGTCTCTGCGCAGAACCCCCCAAATGGACGCAGCTTGGTCAGCCGCATACCCATCGTTTTTACGATGCGCCAGCCACCCGACATGGTTCCGACGCCCATTGCCAAATAGCAGCCCAGGACGATCCAGCTGGGTATCTCATGTGCGGCAGGAAAATGATCGCCGAGATAACCTTGCGAATATAGCAGCACGACGATGATGCCGATCGTTTTCTGTGCGTCGTTGCCACCGTGGTTGAGGCTGAAAGCGGCCGCCGAGAGCAACTGCAATCGGCGATAGAGTCGGTCGACTTTGCCGGGGTTGGCCTTTCGCAAGAGCCATGATGTCGCGATCATCATCGCGGCCGCCCCGAGGTAGCCGATCACCGGGGACACCACGATGAACAGCGCGGTGACGCTGATCTTGCTCCAACCCAGCACACTAAACCCAGCCTTGGCAACGCCCGCGCCGATAAGGCCCCCGACCAGGGCGTGCGAGGAGCTTGATGGCAACCCCCACCACCAGGTTACGAGGTTCCAGGCAATCGCCCCGGATAGCGCGCCAATGATGACCGACATGTCAACGATGTTGGGGTCGATGATGCCCTTGCCGATGGTACCCGCCACCTGCAGTTTGAACACGGCGAAGGCCGCGAAATTGAAGAAAGCCGCCCACAGAACCGCCTGAAAGGGCGTAAGGACCCGCGTCGAAACGACGGTGGCAATGGAATTGGCCGCGTCGTGAAATCCGTTGATGAAGTCGAAGATGAACGCGGCGGCGACGACGGCGCCGATCAGCAAGAGCTTGCTATCCACCGGCGCCCTAGGAGTTCTCGAGGACGACGCCCTCGATGATATTGGCCACGTCTTCGCAGCGATCGGTGGCAGTTTCGAGCAGCTCGAAAATCTCCTTCCACTTGATCACCTGGATCGGATCTTTCTCTTCCTTGAACAGCTTGGCGATGGCACCGCGCAACTGGACGTCGGCCTCGTTTTCGAGGCGGTTGATCTCGACGCACTTCTCCAAGATCAACTCGGGATGCTTGAGGTTGCGCATGCCAGCGACGGCCTCGCTGATCCGTTCCGACCCGGACACCAGCACCCGCGCGAGATCCCACAACTCCTTGTTGTTGGGGTTGACCTCGTAGAGCGCAACCCGCTGGGCCGCCGCCTCGACGAAATCCATCACGTCATCCATTTTGGAAATCAGCCTGAAGATGTCGTTGCGATCGATGGGCGTGATGAAGACCTTGTGCAGGCGCTCGACCACGTGGTGAGTGATCGTGTCGCATTCGCTCTCGATGGCCTTGATTCTCGGGCAAGCCTCGGCCGCCGGAACCTTGCCTTGCGCCATTTCCACCAATGCCCGACACCCTTCAACGGTCTTCTGTGCGTGCCTCTCGAACTCGTCGAAGAAAGATTCGTCTCTGGGAAGAAGTCGCATCTTGCCCGGCTGTATCGCCGAACCGCATGGCCCTGTCAATGCCAGAGAAATTCGGTCGGCGCGAGCACGCCTGCCGGTGATTCAGCCCAAGCGCGTGGCATAGTGCTCGCGTGACCGCAGAAAAAAAGGAAGACCAAGACCAGCCAAGCAACATCACGCACCTGTCACAGTACCGAGCGCGGCTTGCACGCGGGCAACGGGCACGACGGAGCGATGAGATTTTCGCGGCCGAGGACCCACCCGCAGCCATTCGCGCCTTACCCGCGGACGAGTTCTTCTATCTTATCCATGAGCTCGGCTTTCCCGAGGCGATGGAAATCCTTGTTCATGGCACGGCAGATCAGATCCAGACGGTCCTGGACTTTTCCATCTGGGACAAGGACAGCGTCTCACTTGAAAAATCGGACGAATGGCTGGCCGCGCTGGTCGAAGCCCCCCCCGAGGTGCTGGGACGATGGGCGCAGGGACTTGACGTCGAGTTGCTGGCGCTGCTCGTACGCCAACGAGCGCGCATCTACGACCTTTCTGTCGAAGAGGCGCCGGACGATGCCGAAGGCGTGCTCTGGGACAGCCCGGACCGGCTGTTCACCATCGATATTCTGGGCGAGCCCGACCAGGCCCGCGTTACGCAGCACCTGATCGACAGCCTGTACCGGTATTCGCCGGTGATGATGCGAAAGCTGCTGGTTGGCATCCGTGCCGAAAGCGACGCCGAGATGGAAGAGGCGGCCCTGCGTTGGCGGGCCGGCCGCATGGCCGACCTGGGCTTCGTCGACTACTTCGAGGCCTTGCAGGTCTACCAAGAGCTCGACCCGACCCAGGTCCGGATCGGCGATGCACCGGCGCCAAGGCTCCGCCCGATCGGCGAGCCCATCGACGACCACCTGCGCCTGCCGACAGTGATGGCGGAGAAGCTGTCGGACCGAACGCCGTTCGCGCGCGCCGTGACCAAGCTGCAAACCCGCGAGGAAATCGCCGACCTGCACTTCGCGCTGGTCGCCCTGTGCAACCGCGCCCTTTCAGCCAATCGCGTCACACCGAGCGACGATGAGGCCATCCGCGAGGTTCTCGAACGCGTGTCCGCGACCCTGGACCTGGCAGTCGAATTTCTGGCGCGCGGGGATGCCGAGCAGGAGGGCGCTGCGGTTCAGACCGTACCGCTGGTCAAGCTTCACCGGCTCGGAGCAAGTCTGATCGGCAAGTTGCGTCGGTTGGCACTGGCGCTCCGCCGAGGCAATCCCTTTGCCTCTCTCGCGCCCGCACTGGACATCTTCGAAGACGACGACAGCCAAGTCCTGCAAAGCCTGACCCGACGGCAGCCGCTCTTCCCGAGGCTCCTCGACAATCCTCCGGCTGCTGGCGAACGCCGGTTCACTTCCCTGGCCGATTTGGCGACTGCCACGCACGCGGTCGAGCGAGCAGCGGCAGCGGTCGAGATGGTGCGCCGACTGGGCATCGAGCCGGGACAGCTTTCGCCTGATGCCATCGCGTCTATGGCAAAGGCAACCGGACTGGCGATGGCCAACAGCGCACTCGACCCGGCCGCTATCGACACCGATGTGCTGGCCCGAACCGTGCTCGTCGGGCGGCTCCTCGATCTGCCTCCCGGGCCGCTTGCAGCGCTCTCGAAGGACGCCGTTGACAAGTTCAAGTTACACTTCAACAAAGATATGCAACTGCCTGAAACAGCTACTCATAGAACCTTCGACATTCTGCGCACAGCCAGCCCAAACGGACGCCTCGAAGGTGCCCATCTGGAAGTCGCTTCACGCTGGGTGCGCAGCCTGTGCCCGCTTGGACTCGTGCTGGGTGCTCGCGCATTGGACTAGGCGCGTGGGGAGCTGGCCGGCTGCGCCGGCCACGCACCATCGCGGGAAGGCATGGACCCCCCCAGGGTTTCCATATCAATACCCAGCCTTGACTTTTGACCGGCTCCCGCTGTACGTCAGAGCCCCGCGAGAAAACGCAATCCTTCGGGAATAAGTCGACGCAAATAGTTGTTACTGCGCCGGCACATCGAGCGAGGTAGCCATGGCAGACGTGATGATCAAGGTCGAGAACCTGACTAAGGAATACGGTCCCACCCGGGCCGTGGATCAGGTGTCCTTCAATGTCCACAAGGGAGAGGTCCTGGGCTTCCTGGGACCCAACGGTGCTGGCAAGTCCACCACCATGAAAATCCTCACCTGTTTTCTCGCCCCGACCGCGGGCAGCGCACAGGTGGCTGGATTCGACGTATTCGACCAGTCGCTGGAAGTCCGACAACGGGTCGGCTACCTGCCAGAAGACACCCCCCTCTACAAGGATATGACGGTGCTCGAGCACCTCGACTTCGCGGCCAACATGCACGGCATGAGTGGCGACCGCGTGCAGGCCCGCATCAAGGAAATCGGCGGACGCTGCGGACTGTCCGAAGTCGCGGGCAAGCTGGTGGGCGAGCTGTCGAAGGGCTACCGGCAGCGCGTCGGTTTGGCACAGGCCATGTTGCACGACCCGGACATTCTGATTCTGGACGAGCCGACCAGCGGCCTCGACCCGAACCAGATCGCAGAGATTCGTGCCCTCATCAAAGAGGTGGGCAAGGAGAAGACGGTCATTCTGTCGACCCACATCCTGCCCGAGGTGCAAGCCACCTGCAGCCGCATGCTCATCATCAGCGGCGGCAAGTTGGTGGCCGACGGCACCCCCGACGAGCTGCGCGCCCGTGAAAAGGCGACCCGGTACCGCCTCGTCGTCGAGTCCAACGGAAACACTCCCGAGGCGCTCAAGGACAAGCTCATCACCGTCTCTGGCGTAGCGCAGTGCAAGAATGTCGCAGGCGAAGGCGGCGCGCATACCTTCGAAATCGACGGAAGCGCCAAGGTTGACCTGCGCAAGTCGCTCTACCGAGTTGCCGTCGACAACAAGTGGCAGCTCCTCGAGCTGACCCGGCAAGCCGCCAGCCTGGAAGACGTGTTCCGCAACCTTACCACCGGGNNTACATCGTGGTCATGGTGTTCATGCTGATCGCCGGCTACCTGTTCTTCAGCCAGCTCTTTCTCGAAAAGCAGGCCGAGCTGCGCTACTACTTCACACTCACGCCGCTCATCTTCACCTTCATCATTCCCGCCATCACCATGCGCCTTATCGCCGAGGAGAAGGGCAGTGGCACGCTGGAGATGCTCATCACCATGCCGGTGCGCGACTGGGAAGTCGTGCTGGGCAAGTTCATGGCCGGTATGGCGATGCTTGGCACCATCGTCGGCATGACCTTGTTCTACGCCATCACGGTGGCGGCCTTGGGACCAGTCGACCGCGGCCCTGTCATCACGGGCTACCTGGGACTTCTGCTCATGGGCGGATCGTACGTTGCCATCGGCGTGATGGCATCGTCGCTGACAAAGAACCAGATCGTGGCGTTCATCCTGGCCTTCGCCATCTCGTTCGCCCTGTTCATCTTCGGGCAGATCCTGCAGTTCGCCCCGGAGTGGCTCTCCCCGGTGCTGGCCTATCTCAGCATGGGCAATCACTTCGAATCGTTCAGCCGCGGGGTCGTGGACTCGCGCGACGTCCTCTTCTATGTGTCCCTGATGGCGGTCGCGCTGGTCATCGCCACCGCGTCCCTTGAATCGCGCAAGTGGAAGTAACGGAAGGGAATTGCCCCATGTCGATTTCTAGCAAGAAGAAAAGCTACGCTTCGAACGCACTTCTCTACGCCTTTTTCGTCGCTGGCGCGCTGGTTCTGGTCAACCTTATCGGGATGCGCGTCTTTGGCCGCCTGGACCTGACGGAAAAGCACATCTACACGCTGTCGCAGCCGTCCAAGGATCTGGTGAAGAAGCTGGACGATCCATTCATCGTCAAGGCCTACATCTCGAAGGATCTGCCGCCCGAGATCAAGCGCCTATCGCGCGACGTGCGTGACAAGCTCGACGACTATAAAAACAGCTCCGGTGGACGTTTCCGCTGGGAGGCTGTTGACCCCGGGACGGACAAGACCTTGGAAGACGAGGCCTCGCGCTGCAAGGTGCAGAAGGTCCAGATCCAGAAGGTCAGCAACTCGAAGTTCGAGCTCGGCGCCTATTACCTTGGCCTGTGCTTGCAGTACGGCGACAAGACCGAGGCCATCCCGCAGATCGTGAACGACGCGGGCCTCGAGTACCAGCTCTCGTCGCTCATCAAGAAGATGACGGTGAAAAAGAAGAAGATCGCCTTCACCACCGG
>PMLH01000335.1 GCA_003159055.1 Myxococcales bacterium | reverse complement strand
CGCTTGGGAGCGACGGAAAGATGCCCTCCGAGTAGTTCTTCCCCCAGCGCTGCACATTGCTTCAATGGGGCCGTCGCTTGGGAGCGACGGAAAGTGCTCTTGCTAAAACGCCTGGGAGTACCGGCAGTTGCGGGGACCGTTGCGAGCGGGTCTCTGAAAAGGACGGTGAGCAGCGTGGGTATTGGCCGACTCTTGTGACGATGGTGTCTCCTTTTGCATGGGTTGCGCGTACTTGGAACGACTTCCGGCCTCGCGAGCGAGCTCCCTGAGGTGCCCAGCACCCCGCCGCTCGCGCGGCCGATCACATCATCAACTATGAACTTGTCACAGAACACGGCTACACGATGACGGCGTGCCGCTCGGGGGCAACGTACGGTTTGCCGAGGGCTTCGAACACCACGTTGGCCCGCCCGTCCGCGGGGCCGACGTCGATGATCATCACCTGGTCCTCGTCGTGGTCGATAATGGGGCTCAGCTCGGCGATCATCTCGGCCTTCTCGCGCTCGGACAACTCGCAACGGAAGACGGAAAACTGCAGGTGGTCACCATAGCCGCGCATGGCCTTGTAGACCTTGCGCAGGCGCTTGTCGTTGCAGATGTCGTAGGACACCAGAAACACGTTGCGCATCAGTTTACCTCGTCTGGAAGCCGGGGTATTCAGGAATCTCGCCGGCCAGGTGCCGGGCAAGCAACCGCGCCTGAACCTCCAGCACGCGCCGGTAGCTGATGCGGTAGCCAAAGACCGGATGCGTGACCAGCTCGTCCATGCGACGCTCATAGAGGTAAAGGAAACGGCCCCGCGCCGACTCGGACAGGGCAACCGAGCCGGCACGTCCGATGAAGTCGCTGCGCTGGATCACCCCTGTGTTCACCGCGTTCAGGACCACGGAATCGGCCACGATCGGGCGAAACTCCTCCATCATGTCCAGGGCCAGCGCCGGCCGCCCGTAGCGCGGACGATGGTAGAACCCCAGCAGAGGGTCAAAGCCCACACCCTGAAGGATGATGGTGAAATCCTTGGCAAGCATGGCGTAGGCAAAAGACAGCAGGGCGTTGATCGGATCGCGCGGCGGTCGGCGGTTGCGCCCGTCGAAATCGAAGGCAAGGTTGCCGTCGCCATCCGGCCGCTTGAGCAGTCGCGGGAAGTTTTCGAAGTAGACCCGCGCCGCCGTCCCCTCGATGCCAAGCAAGGACGCCGTCGAATCGCAATCTTCGGTTTCCTCGGCCAACCGCCGAAGCATGTCGATGGCCTGGACCGGAACGTCCTCGGCGTTGCGGCGCAAGAACGTCCGGCAGTTGCGTATCTTGGTCGCCACGAACGCGCGCGCCAGACCCAGCCCAACCGTGGGCGATTCCGCGCATCGGTACTGCAGCCGTCGCAGCTCGACGTTCTTGTGCCAATGGCCCGCGGTCATTCCGTAGAACCAGCCGCCAAACGAGAAGTAGCAAATCGGAATGCCCCGGCCCAAGGCCGCTTGAATCGCTTGCGTGGTGATCTGTACCTGGCCGAACAGCGAGACCTGCGAGGTCTGGCCGAGCCGGGCCGTTTGCTTGGGGCCTTCTCGAGGCGTGACCACCAGCTCCTCACCGCTCTTGCCGACCCGCGTGCCGGAGGTTTGCACATAGAGGGGCAAGGCATCGTCCCTCGCCGCCAGCAGCCTGCGCGGTTCAGGCGCGTCCGGTTCAGCGCCCTGGCCATCCGCCCCTAGGCGCAACAAATTGACCTCGTCGGGCAGACAGATTCCGCACAGCGAGCACCGCGGGCACTTGGGACTGTCGGCGAGCGGGGCTGGAATCTCCACCGCTGCCATCACCTCACGCATGCTCGCCACCAACTCCAGGGTCCGCGCCCGCAATTCGTCGGTGAAGGAAACCGCCACCCGCTTTCGCGAAGCCACGAAGTAGATGATGCCCTCGCGGCAGGCGTAACCGTTCTCCTCCAGAACCAGCCCTTGCGCGCAGACCTGCACGCGCTCCGGCTCCCAGGCGCCGTCGGGGACGTCCGGCGCCTCGCCACGCTTGTAGTCGATGGGCGAAACCTCGCCCTCGCTGGCCTCGACCAGATCGATGCGCGCGACCAACCTTGCCTTGGGCGCCGAAAGGTAGACCGAGCGCGCGTGCAGCACATCGCCTTCTTGGGTTGGCAATTGGTCGGCCGGCGGCAGATCGCCCGACTCCTTGTCCACCCGCCGGTGCTGATGTCGGCCATCGACCGTGTCAGCGCTGTCCGCGAAGTCACCCTGGACCCACTCCAGATAGGCCAGGCGTGGACAGTAGGCAAACTCGTTCAACATGCGGGCCGGAATCAAGTCCGGCAGGTCCAATGTGCCAGTCGCCATGGTAATTTCTCCTCAATACCAGGCTACAGTCACCCATTGTCAGTTGAGGACAATCAATTGCGCCGAATTGTCGTTGCACAGGCAACTGAGCAAGTGTACAGTGTTGAGCATGGGTACTGTCGAGGAACTGGGTCAGGAGATCGCGAATCTGTCTGCGCACCTCGATGCGGCGACACAGCACCTGCTCGAATGCATCCGGCAGTTCGACGAGGCAGGGGGCTGGTACGAGCAGGGCGCGGTGTCCTGTGCGCACTGGCTGGCGTGGCGGGTGGGCTTGGGGGCTGCGACCGCCCGCGAGAAGGTCCGCGTGGCGCGAGCGCTGGGCAAGCTTCCTGCAATCGACGGGGCCTTTCGCGTTGGCAAGCTGTCCTACGCCAAGGTTCGGGCCCTGACCCGCGTCGCCACGCCGCAGAACGAAGCCCAACTGCTGGAATTGGCCATCTTCGCGACCGGGGCCCAGCTCGAGCGCCTGTGCCGTGGCTACCGAACTGCCCAGTCGCTGGACGAGTCACCATCGCTAGAAGCCCGCAGCGTGCGGCAACGTCTTTTGCCCGGCGGAATGGTGAAGCTAGAAATGGTTCTGTTGCCCGATGAAGCGGATCTGGTCTTGCGCGCCATCAATTGCGCCCGCGAGAGCGCTTCCGCGGAAACGCCGGCAGGTGATGGATCGGACGATGACTCCGCGGGGACGGGTTGGCCATCGCAGGCGGACGGCGCAGTCAGCATGGCCGAGTCCTTCCTTGCTGAACATACAGCAACCGGAAACGGCGGGGAGCGCTTCCAGGTCATGGTGCACCTGGAACAGGATGCCCTGGCCGCCGACGGCGCCTTCGCTGCCACCTTGGACGATGGCACCCGCGTTTCCGCGGAAGCGCTTCGCCGGGTGGCCTGCGATTGCGGCGTGGTGGCGATTGGCAGTCAAGGCGAGCAACTGAACATCGGTCGCCGGGCGCGCAGCATTCCGCCGGCGATTCGCAGAGTGCTGATGCTGCGCGACCGAGGCTGCGCCTTCCCCGGCTGCACCCACACGCGTTTTCTTCACGGTCACCACATTCAGCACTGGCTGCATGGTGGTGAGACCAGCGTGGAAAATGTGGTCATGCTGTGCACCGCCCACCACCATCGGGTGCATGAAGGCGGCTGGACGGTGGTGCGGGAGGCGGACGGGGAGTTGAGGTTTGCGTCGCCTGCCGGCAGGACGCTGGAGCCCGTGCCGGAGCGAGACGCGAGCGAGGGCACCCTGACCTGGCTGCGGGAGTGGGCGGAAGAGCAGGGGCTGGACCTTGGGCCGGACGCGAACCTGCCGCTGTGGGACGGGACGCGGCCGGACTATGACTTGGCGGTGAGCGGGTTGATGAGGGGGTGAGGGTGCGGCGGCTACTTGCTTTCCAGCAGATAGTTTCCCAGCTTCACTGCGCCCTTGAGCCTCCTGCGTTCCGAATCGCCGCGGCGGCAGATCACCACGTCGATGTCGAAGCGCGAGAGGTCGAAGAGTCGCTCGATCTTTTTCTGCAGGCCGGCCACGGTGATGCTGCCGCGCACGCGATGATCGCACGTCGTGGCGTCTGCCTTTGAGTCGGCGTCGCTTTCCTCGCTCTCGCCGTCGTCCTCGTCGGTGAGCTCGACCAGCCTCGGCCGCGACGGGAACAGCGGTCCCTGCGGAGGAATGGGGATGGGCAGGATCGGCTCCGGGTTGGTGGCCTCCGGCTCGGCCTGGGCTTGGGGGCGCGAGGCGAGCCCCTGGCGGTAGCCATGCTCGTAGAGCTTGCGTGCGAACGACAGCAGATCGCCTTCGTTTTCCCGTACCAAACCCTGCAATTCCGCGTCCAAGTTCATACGGCACCTCCCAGGGCGGCCACCAACTCGCGCGCGAGCAGGCGCGTGGTTTCCTTGCCGCCGCCCGCTATCTTGGCCCGCCAGTCGCCGGCTGTCTCGAAGCGCGCGCTGCCCACGCGCTCGGCCCAGGGCGCGAGCACGGTCCGCAAGGCATCGGCGCGCGACGCTCCACCTGCCGCGAGGGCTCGGCCGAGAACCTCCGGCGTCACCTGAATGAAGGCCCGCAAGGCCATGGTACTCTTGATCGAGTACTTCTTGCCGTCCCAGGCCTGGGCGAACAGGCGCGCGACCTCCTTGAAATAGGCGAGAAAGAACTCCTTGACCTCGGCCTCGAACCGAGCGGCCAGCGTAGCGTCCTTGCGCTCCCAATCGTCGAGCATCTGTTTCATCTCCTGCGCCAGGCCCGCCTGCTGCACGCGCCCCGGCCCCACGCCGAGCAGTTTGATCTGTCCCGCAAGCGGGCTCGACGCCTGGCTGTTGAGAGCACGAATCGCATCGTGGACCTTGCCCATGCGCGAGTCGCCGTAAAGCTGGCGCCCGCTCAGGCTGACCAGCAGTGAAGCATTGAGCCGCGTGTGCTTGGCGTTGATGGTGACGAACATCTCGACGATCTGGTCGTCGGCAAGGCCGGTGAAGAGAATCGCTGGCACCTGCAGCCGGCGCGCAGCCGCGCGATCCTCGTCGCTGGTGGACGGGTCGTGGAGCAGCACCGCCAGGGCCAACAAGCGGTGCTGACCGTCGAGCGCGCGCAAGGTTCCCTCCTCCTCGGAGATCTGAAGCAGCCCCAGGAAGGGATTCGCGCCCGCGGCAGTGAACGACACCGTCTCGTCGGTGGTCAGGATGACCGAGCCGGGGATGGCGGGTAGGGCATCGCTTTCGCGGCAGCTCGTGTAGTACTGTGCCAGCTCGTCGATCTTCTTCCGGATAATAGGCCGCTGAAACGCTTTGTCGCTGGTGCCGCGCTTCTTCTCGAGCTCGCCCCAATTCACGCCGCTGGCCTTCGACTTGCGCGCCTTTGCGCCGTGGATGCCTGCATGCCCCGGCTCCCCCAGTACCTCGAATCGCACCAGCCGTTCAACGTCGCCCGCCGACAGATTGAGAAGATAGAACTCCTTGGCGAACTGCTGAATCTTGAGTGCGGGCAGGGTCAGCATGACGGGTCCTTTCGCAAGGGACAGCGGATACCGCAGACAGCATCATAACGCATCTTGGAAGGTTTTGGGGCGGGCTGCCTTGGCGCTGGGGGATGGGACGCGGGCGGACTATGACCTGGCGGATTCCGCACGCCGAGATTGCGCGCTTCTGCCGGGCGAACCAGATCGGGCGCCTGTCTCTGTTTGGCTCGGCAACGCGCCAGGCTTTTCGCGAAAAGGGGTGGAACGGGGGTAGTCGCGACTGGGCGCGCACGCCGAGGATATGCTGCCCGTAGGCACGAGGCAGTGTCCGAGTTGACCGGTGGGGTGAGGAACGCGAGCAGGGCAGGGCAGACCTTGCGGTGCTGGCTAGCAAGGAGCGAACAGACCCAGTCCCTTGTACCGTCTGTCTCCGATGAGAAGGGGGCCTCGAACTGGTTCCGGAAATTCGAGCCGAGCATGTGTGAGGACAGCGACTTCGTTGGGAGCGCGGTAGCGCTCGGCTCGCACTGTTCCACGAAGCAGAGGCGAATAGGAGAGCGTCACAGCGCAACTCGTAACGAGGTGCTCAGGCAGGCACATGTGCCGAAGGCTGTCGCGAATTAGACTGGTCCATTCCTCTAGGCTGCGCCGATGTCTTTCGTTCCCGCTCAGTCGCGTCAGGCCATCAGAGGCAAAAGTGGGTACGTTGAACCGTCTGGCCAAAGCCACGGGCGTGAGTGAGTGCCAAACCCGGCTAGAGCGAACGAGTTGAGACCAGATCGTGTCATTTCTTGAGGCCTCGAAAGCATGGTGCAGGCGTGCTGGAGAACCCTCTACGTCGAGAATCTCCCCATCCAAAGATGCTGCGACAGTCTCGTAGATCTCCTCGGCTTGATCTACCCTCGCGGGCGATGCGTAGCCCAAGAGAGCAACTCGCCGAACGCGACCGTCCGCCGTGCCCGATGCGTTGAACGAGGGTAGAGGGACGAATGCAAGGTGCGGTTGCTGGGTTCGCTCCGTCTTTCCCGGCTGGTGGCCGCTGACGAGTTCCAGCGCTACAGCTGGGTCATCCCAGTACTCCTCAATCCTCGCCACGCGGATTGCCAGCTCACGGATGGGGCCGCGCCATGCCCAAGCGCGCTCAGGGTCGCAGGACAGAGCGGACTGGTCAGGGTCGTCGCTCGGATGGAATAGCTGAAAGATGGAGACCACCGTGGGCACCATTGGGCTGGCGCAATCGCGACGAAATCCCTGTTTTGCCAGAAACCGCTGTGCTGCCACTCTTCGCTCGCGGGGCGCTTGTGGACTTGCGTGCCGCCGAATCAGGGAATCCGTCGATCCGACCCGTGCGACGTGGAGGTCCACGTCTGAGTTTCTGTTCACGGGTCGCCACCGTTCAGTTGGCTGTCCGTTCTCTGTGGTTGAGCCGTCCTCGACGATGGCCAGAGTCGCCTCGATGCGGTCCTCGGCTCGGCCGAGATACGCTAGTTGAGCTACCAGGTCGTCCAGGGACTCCCTGTGCGCGATTGCCGCATCCTGATCGACCTGCCCTCCAAGCGTCCATTCGTACTTGGCCATGAGCATACCGCTGATGCCCACCGCGCGATACCGTGGCTCCAGCAGGGTTGCATTCTCAAGCAACGCGTTGCCCTTTGGCGGACTATTCTGTGGGATCGCCACTCGAGGGCGTGTCTCGGCGTCGGCGAGTAGCTTTGATGACACGATTTCGGGAGGCGGAAGGTTTTCAAGCCAGCGGAGAGACTTCACCGCTGGCTGAGTTTCTGCGGACTGGGCGTTTCGACAGGTGAGTGCAGCGGACATCAAGGCTTGGTGAAGGCGTCCGGGCGAAGGCGGCCAATCAAGTTCTTCGTGCTGGTCATCCGTCAGCCGCCGCCCTTGATAGCTATTCGCAACGAAGCGACAAGTGATCTGGAGGCGGCTCATGGCTTCTTCGTTCGGCCCTTGCCAGAGGTGGAGGTCGCAGGCACGGAGCTAGCCATGAGAGATGCATCAGGCGTGGAGCCCGTAAAGTCGTTCCTTAAATCATCCTTGGTCACCGTGAAGGTCCGCGCATCAGTCGGGACGCCCAAAGTCGTCTTCGCATCCGCGGCGATCTTGATGAGCAGTCCGCGGTCTTTGAACAATTCACTGAGCCTCTCGGCATCGGCATAGGTGCTGTCTCCGCCACGCAAATCCACCGTGAGCCCGTCCCTTTCGGCTAGCACCAATTCGCATCCGGAACGCAGTCGATGACTTCCTGTGGACCTCGGGTATCCTTCTGCGAGGCCGGCGAGCGCAAAGAGATAGCGGCGAGCAGCGTTCGTGAGCTCGACATCTACCTTTCGGTCGTCGCTAAGGCATCGTACTCGCGCGACGTCTGTCAACGACAACAAGGCGAGACGTTCGATCCGCCCCTGAATGAGCACGCCGCCGAGTCCGTCGCTGAGGGCATTCGTGTAGCCCTGCTCGGCCATCTTCTTGGTGTCCGCCTTCTCTTTGCGGGACGGATCCCCGAGAACCTGTCCGGCGAACTCGTCTTGCGAATACGGCCCGTTGTAGACAGCGTGTCGCTGACAGGGAACCACGTCGAATGCGTCGATGCGAGCAAGGAGGATGCGGGCGTGCTTCGCTTGGTCACCGCGGCTATCCCAGAAGCCGAACAGCACGCTGGTAGGCATGAGTCTGAGTAGAGGAAGCGCATTCCCTGCCGCGAAGTCCGAAATCGCCTTCTTCACCTCCTGTTTCTTATCCGACAGCCGGACACGGAAGTCAGCGATTCGATGCGGCAGCCGGAGAACATGCTCAGATCCGTTCTGATCCGCAGCGCGCGGGATCGTTACGGTGTCTTGCGGAACGAGGGCTTGTAGAGCCTCGTCTTCTGCGAAAGCTGGCTCCATCCTGTTTGCTTGGGATTGGGGCGAATCCAGGGTGCAGAGCTTTGCCCGGACGATGGGACGAATCACGCGTTCTCGATCCTTGATGTGGATTGTCTCGGACGTTTCCCCATATTCTACGCCGCTGAGGTCGTAGACCGGCTCGCCGTCTCCGGCGTAGGAGGTTGGGAAGACAGGGAAGTCCTGCCCCCCGGCAGGCTCCAGGTGTTCGATGACCCGGATGGCGGCAGGGAGCTTTGCGGCCGTGCCAGGTCTGCGGGCTTCGACGCCCAGGAGTTTGTCGAGAAGGTCCTTTGCTTCCTTTGTCTTGGGATCATTAGTCATTGTGATTCTCCTCGTGGGGTTCTCGGGGCGCGATGACGGACTCTGGGAAGTAGCGGTAGGCGCCACCCTTTCCGTAGCTGGCTCCTCGACTTGCCGTCTGGTAGCGACGGCCGGGAAGTCCGTCGATTCGCCTGGCAATAGCGAGTGGGGCAAGCTGCGTGGAGATGGCGTGGGTCCAAATCGAATAATCGATCTTCGAATCGCCGACTTGCAGGACTTGCGCTGGTGCGAAGAAGGCTGCACCGGCGAGCGCAAGCAATTCGATGGCGGGATGGATGGGGTCGAAGTCGGCGGTTCCCTCCGCATCCGAGCTGATACCGAGATCGTAGTTGTGTGACCCGACACAGGAATCCCAGCCCCAGCTCGACACTCCACGAGCGGTCTGCAGGAGCCACCTGGTTGATTCGTCAGCAAGTGGCGGAGCAAGAACGGCAACCTGCTTGGGAAGGAGGTCCAGGGCCGGTCTCAGCCGCCCAGCAAACGTCTTGAAGGCTGACCTTTCGTCGTCCGCGCCGGCTAGAGATGCGACTGGATTTATGCCCAGCATGCATTCTGCAGCAATGACCCCCTCGTGCACCTTCCCGAGGGCCGGGACCCAGCGCAAGCTTCTCGCCAGGCCATCTGCCTTTGCCAGGAGCGTGGCCTGGTCAGTGGGGGTGCTGATGACAAAGCCATCATCGGACCACCAGCACTGTGACGTGGTCGAGACACCAGCGGCCTTCGCTGCCAAGCCCGCGAACGAGAGGGCGGTGAGAACGTGGGAGAGATTGCGTTCGTCCAGGGGAAGGTCGATTCGATTACAGCTCATCGGGCTTCTCCGTTTCCTCTCGGCTGGCTGCCACGTCTATGGAGCGAAGAAGCCCCTCAAGGTAGGCCAATCGCCAGTATCCCAGCACGTGTTGCAGGCTGGCGTACCGTTCGACGGCTTCCAACCGCAAGGGTGCTTGCTTGGTTGGCGTTGGTGGCCTCGGAAATGCCGTGTCAGGGATCGACGGCCGAAGGTATCCGTGATGCGATCCAACCAGATGAAGCCAAAGGTCGCGCCATAGCTGTCGCTTCTTCTCTGGCCAATCCAGCGGAAGGTCAGGCTGGGTAGATCTGATCTTGAGGAGAGAGCCCCATTCGTGTCGGTAGCCGCCAGTTCGAGCTGGATGTTCGACCAAGGGTTTTGCGATCGGGTTAGACAGGTCGGGGTTGCCCATCGCACGTTGCCAGTGTGGATATCGCTTCCCCTCGTCATGGTCGGCACCGGCAAGCTCAAGCAGTTTGCCCAGGAAGTCGTTTCCCGGAGCGACGGCGTCGGCAATTCGTGAGCCCTCTGCCGTGGCGGTCGAAAGGTGGCTGGCGAGTGTCTGCCGCCCCTGTTGTGGCGGTTTTCGCTTCCAATACCGCACCGTGACTGTCGTCCCGTCGATTTCTCCACGCAGCGTGTTGGCAGGCACGATTCTCCAGTCACCCTCGTTGGGCGACTCTTGAGGCTGGCCAGCGCACGAGGACTCCGCCTTCTTGGCTTCCCCGTTGCGGACGAACCGGCAGGATCCATCGGCGGAGACCAGATCCCAGATCACACCGGTCGACTGGAGTTCGATCCGCCGCTGGTATCTTGGCCCCACGCGAGAGACCCCATCCAGGACGTCGCGGGTGGCCTCGGCAACAGCGATGTCTTCCCCCATGAGCTTGCCGACAGCCTTGCAGTCGGCGGTAGTGCCGAGGACGAGAATGTCGTCAGGGCGCAATTTGGTGGGCGCATGGATCAATTTCCAGGAATCGCCGTCGAAATGCGCGACGGAGAGCCCCTTCGCCAGATCAGACTTCAGCCAGTCGCGGGCGCACGGGAGTGGCACGTGGTGAAGCTCAGCGCGGAGGGGCGGAAAGGTGCTGAGCGTGTCAAGAATCCGATTGCTTGCACGGGAGGGTGTGTCTTGGGCATCTTCGGCCGTCTCCGCCTCTTCCTTCGGAATCAGATCCATCTCTATGCGAAATGCCAGGCCAACAAGAGGCGTCCCGTCATCGTTCTGGACCATCCCGTACAACCACGGATGAACGGGCAGATATGGACTCGCGCCGATGGTCGTCGCTGACCATTGTTGGAGAACCACCGGCGCCAATGGCGGAACGACGACGGGGCCGGCCGTCACAGGGGCGAAGTCATGTCTGAGCCAACCGCTCGGCGAAGTCGCATGTTCGGGCCTTTCCGGTGTATTGGTGTGAAGAAGGATCTCTCGGCTTGCCTCGGCGATCAGGTCCTCGGGCGAAGGGGCCGCCCCTCTCCCATCTGATTCGCCATCGCCCCCGCTGACCGCCCGCTGCCACGGGGCACCAGCGAACAGCTCAGCCTCGCTCATGGTGTTCCCCAGAGCAGTGGCCAGCGTCTTCACTAGGCTTCCGTGCCCGCTGGGTTCTGACCGAACCGCGAAAATGGTCATCGTGGGCGGATCACAGCGCCGATCTGCCGATCGCCGAGACAGGATACCTCGACGATCGAGGCGACCAAGGCGTTGCAACAGCGTCGGAACCGGCGCGAAATCGCAATACACAGCATCTGCGTCCGCGTCCAGCCCGACCTCGGCCGCCGCCGTGCCGACAAGATACACTGCCCCATCTGTCGATCCTGGACTGCTCTCGACATCGGCCTCTCGGCGGAACCGCTTGAAGATATCCGTGTCACTCAGGCGGTCCCGCTCGTAGCCCCGGAGGCGACCTGTGACGAGCATGATCCGATCTCGAATTCGTGGATCTTTCCGAAGTACCTTCTCGACCGATTCCGCCAGTTTCACGGTCTGACAGAAGATCGCCACGGCTCCGACCTTCTCGAAGACGTCCTTCGCCGCTGACGCGATCCTAGCAGCCATATCATCATCCCCGTCGGCCCAGTCGAAGGCAACGCGTTTTGCCTCGGCGGCAAGCAGTCGATCAACAATGGCGCTGTCCCGCGTATCGTCTTCGACAATGGAGAGAATCGCCTCGTGCGGTGGCCGCGGCAGAGCTGGCGTGGCGGACAGCTCGGTGGACCAGAATGGCAGCGACCTAAACACAGACCCCAATGCCGAGGCCGCTGTGTTATCCGGGGCGTTCGGCGCGTCCTGGATGGGCGTGGTCGCGAACCGGTGCACCTGTCGAAGCGTCAGGGCAAATGCGGGTACGAGGTGAGCCTCGTCTATGCAAATCCAGGCGTCTACCCCGAGAAGTCCGGCGTGAAGCGGGCGATGCCACTTTCCGAGTCCATATCCTTGGAACAGCAATCGACTCCCAATCTGGTCAACCGTGCCAATGATCAGCTGCGGAATGGTGGGATCGACTGACCATTCACGATCATCCACCATTTGACCTCGGAGTTGGACCACTCGGAAGACCGTCTTGGACCCGTGGCGACAAAGCTTCGCTAACAACTCGCGCAACTCCACCGTCTCCGCCGGGAATTGCTCGGTTGCAGGATCGAGCAAAGCCGAGAGTCTCTCGGATAGCGCGTAGACCTGCTGAACAAGAACACGCCGATTTACAACCCAGACCAATCGACGCGGTATCGCAGGTGTCGAGTCGCGATGCTTCGCATACCAAGCCAGCGCGACGAGCCAGACGACGATGAGATCCGTCTTGCCCGTGCCTGTTGGGAGGTCTACCAGACGGGGAGGCTCCGAGGCGACCAGTCGAAGGAAGAGGCGACGCATCCAGGCCATTGGCGTGTAGGGCGTGCGCAGGGCTCGATAGTGCCGCTCAAGGAATGCCAGGGCTTGCTGTGTGTTCTCATTCATCTCGCTCTCGCCTCGCTCCCGTTCCTACTGGGTAGGCTGGGGTTCTTTTTCTCCACGCCCACCACCCTACGCCTCCCCATTGTCAGTTCTGGCCAATCTGTTTTCGCGGTACCTCTCCGCCCCCGCGCGCAGCTTGGCGGCCACGCTCTCGCGCAGCTCGCGCGGTTCAAGCACGCGCGCGGCTCCGCCGTAGCCGAGCACCCACCTCTCCACCTCGGCCAGCCCGGCGACTTCGCCGCTCAGGACGACGCCGCCGCGGTCGTTTTCCACCTTCTGATTGGCCAGCCAGCGGCGCTCGCGGATTTCTTCGGCGACGTCGGGGGCGAACCAGATGCGCACGGGCAGTACGCGCTGGCAACGCCAGACGCGGAATGCCTTGGCTAAGACCACTCGACTTCTTGTTTCTGCCCGGGGCGGGAAGGTTTGCTCGGTGGGGGAGACGGCCAGGAAGCGGTGGACGGCGAAGACGCGGATGTCGGCGCGCAGGCGGCAGTAGCCGATGAGATACAGGGTTTCCAGGCCGGGATCCCAGTGCAGTTGGCCGGGCTCGATCACACGGCTGGTGAGCTGACGGGTCGAGGCGGCTCGGTAACGGGTCTGCACGGCGATGCGGTCGCGGGTGGCGCGCTCCAGGGTCTCGACGATCTTGGCGTGGCGGCCGTAGTCGATGGGGCGCCATTCGCGGGTGCTCAGCCAGGGGGCGCTGTCGATGGGGAACAGGGCGGTTTGCCCTTCGGAGCTGGTGGCGATCCGGTGCCAGAGCTTGTCCAGGGCCTTGCCTAGCGAGGTGTGCTTCCAGCCGGCGGCTTGCTCGCGCGCGAGAAACAGGGCCAGGCGCTCGTCGGCGCTGGGCGCGCCGGGGATGGCGCGCGTGGTGCTGTCCATCCGGAAGAGGCCGTTTTCCTTACGTATGGGAAAGCCGGCGGCTTCGAGGACGTCAATGTCGCGGTAGAGGTTCCGCCACTTCCAGCCGTGCTTCTCGGCCAGGGGCTTCACGGCTACGCCGCGCCGGGTTTGCACGAGCGCCTGCTTCAGTACTTCCAGTCGGACCGAACGATCGTTCCTGGCCACCGCGGCGCTGATTGTATCGGAAATCGCGATCGACCGTCTACGCCACGCGCGCCAGGCGGGCTTCGATGGTGGCTTTGGGAACGGCGCCGCGGATTTCGTCGACGAGCAACGGGCCGCGGAAGATCATCAGCATCGGAATGGCGCTGACTTGAAAGCGCGCCGCGAGCTGCGGATTCTCGTCGACGTTCAGCTTGGCCACCTTGATGCGGCCGGCGCGTTCGGCGGCGATCTGTTCCAGCACGGGCGCGACGGTTCGGCAAGGGGCGCACCAGGGGGCCCAGAAGTCCACCAGCACGGGGACATTCGCTCCAATTACGTCCGTATCAAAGTTCGCGTCAGTGAAAGTTAAGGTGTTCTGACTCGCCATTTCAATCTCCATTTAACATGATGCAATTTTCCACGCCCGGGATTCAGCCGCCCAGGCGCCGGTAAAGATTTGCGTAGCCGGCCGCGGAGGCGTCCCAGGAGAAATCCCGGGACATGCCCTGGCGCATGAGGGCCGTCCAGCGCTCGGGCGAGGCGAAGGCGGCCAGCGCCGAGCGCAGCGCGGCCAGCAGCGCCGCCGCGGTGTACTCTTCGAACTTGAACCCGGTTTCTTCGTCGACGCTGTCGGCCTGGCCGCCGGTGGCGCGGACGATGGGGACGGTGCCGTAACGCAGGCTGTAGAACTGGCTCAGGCCGCAGGGCTCGTAACGGCTGGGCATCAGGAACATGTCCGCGCCGGCTTCGATCTTGTGCGCCAGACGGTCGTCGTAGGCGATGCGCACGCCGACCTTGTCCGGACGCGCCGCCGCCAGATCGAGCAACAGCTTTTCGTAGCGCGCTTCCCCGGTGCCGAGCGCCACCAGCGTGAAATCCTCGGCCAACAGCTCCGCGGCGGCGCTCTCCAACAGGTCGAAGCCCTTCTGGCCGGTGAGCCGGGAGATGATGCCGATCACGGGTTGCGCGGCGGCCTCGGGGGGCAGGCCGAACTGGTCGAGCAGATCCTGCTTGCAGAGGCGCTTGCCGTTCAGGTCCGCGGCCGAGTAGCGGGCGGCGATGTGGGGGTCGATCTCGGGATTCCACTCGGTGTAATCGGCGCCGTTGAGAATGCCGGTGAGCACGCCGGCGCGGGAGCGGAGCAGGCCGTCGAGGCCGGAGCCGTACTCGGGAGTCTGGATCTCGCGGGCGTAACTCGGGCTCACGGTGGAGAGCGCGTCGCTGGCCCAGATGGCGCCCTTGAGCAGGCTGAGCTCTCCATAGAACTCGACCCCGTCGGGGCGGAAAGCGGATAGGTCGAGGCCGATCTGGGCCAGAACCTCGGGCTTGAAGAGGCCGTGGAAGCCGAGGTTATGGATGGTGAAAAGGCGCTTGACGGCGGCGAAGGTTGGATCGCCCCAGAGCAGGGCTTTCAAGTAAATGGGCACCAGGCCGGCCTGCCAGTCGTGGCAGTGAAAGATCTCGGCGCGGTAGAGCAGACGCGCCACGGCGAGCGCGGCGCGCGCGAAGACCGCGAAGCGGATGTGATTATCGGGGTAGTCCACACCCGATTCGCCATAGAAGTCCTTGCGGTCGAAAAGCGGCGGGCAATCCACCAGGTAGAGCGGA
>PMLH01000317.1 GCA_003159055.1 Myxococcales bacterium | reverse complement strand
CAGACCACCGCCTGCATCGATCCCCATCGCGTCTATGCCGTCGGCATTGGGACAGGTGGCGGGATGGCCTACTACCTTGCGTGCCACGCGGCTGACCTGTTCGCTGCGGTCGCGCCCTCGGCGTTCGATCTTTTCCAAGAGAACGTCGGTGACTGCAATCCAACGCGTCCGATCACCGTGATCTCGTTTCGTGGCATGGCAGACACGGTTGTCCCGTACGCCGGTGGTCCGTCGTCGACTGTGTCAAGCATGCCGGTCACTTTCCTCGGGGCTGAGAAGACATTTGAGACGTGGGCAGCCATCGATGGGTGCACGGGATCCGCGTCGGCCTCGGACAGCAATGGATGCTCGGCATACTCGGGCTGCCCAACCGACGTCGAGGTGATTCTCTGCACGAAAGAGGGCGGGCGTCAGGAAGTCGGCAATCCCAGCGTGGCTTGGCCCGTGCTGAAGCGCCACACGCTCTGACAGCGCGCGGAGAACGCTGGTGTGAATGGAACGGCGACCACGGTCGCCGTCAGCAAGAAAGTTGAGCCGCATTTGCGCCGTGGTGAGACTGCGTGGATGCCTCCCACGGGCAGGGCTCGCGAGATGAGCGTACGACCTCCAAGCGGTCTATTCTTGCTTGTGGGAGGCATTTCAGATGAGGAGCGGCGGCGGCCTTTCGAATCGCGGTGCCGGCCCTACCGTATGCCAGGGAAGTTGGTTACGTACCTGATCTTCAGATCGGGAAGCGCATCGACAAATTGGATCTTCAGATCAGGGAGCGTATCCACCATCTCCCATTGGCCACACTTATTGGGAAAATTCTCGACGACCTGCACGTTCAGATCGGGCAAAGCGCTCACGATCTGCACTTTGAGATCGGGAAGAGCCGTGACCACTTTGACCTTGCCGTAGAGCTTGTGCCCTTTCAGGCGACAGTTGGGCGCGACCTTGCTGCGCCCCGCATGCGCGGTCATCCGCGGAACCAAGCTCCCGGCCAGCAGCGCAAGCACCATCAGCAGACGAAATCGCATGCGCTGATTGTAGCGGATCTGGATATCGCGGGCCATAACAACCAAGATACAATCCCCGAACCAAGGTGGGAAGTCAGGCATCCGTCCAGCTATCAGGCCGTTTGTCACAGCCGCAAGACGATTCGCTTGGCCAGCGGCTTGCGCCTCTGTGGGCGGCGTTGCTCGCCATGGCCCCATTTCTGTCCATCCTCGGCGGTCGTAGCGAATTCTACTTCGACGACCATTTCCGTTTTTCGACGCCTCTCGCGACCCTGGTCGGCGAAGCCCTCCGCGATGGACACCTGCCGCTGTGGAATCCGTGGGCGCAGACCGGTGTTCCTCTCATCGCCGAGCGCGGAGGGATGGTCTGCCACCCCGGCATGCTTCTCACGCTCGTGCTCTCGCCGAGTCATGCGATCGGCGTCCTCATGGTGCTCCTGCTCGGCGTGCTCGCCACTGGCTCGACCGCGCTCTTGCGTGCTCTCTCGGTGCGAACCGTCTTGGCCATCGGGATTGGGGCAGCCATCGGCCTTTCCGGCCCTGCCCTTTCGTACACCAGCAACGCGCCTTTTCTTGCCACCCTTGCCTTCTGGCCACTGGTGCTGCTTTCCGCGGTTCGACTCGCGACCGGGCGTGGATCGGTGGTCGGCGGCGGCGCCGCACTCGGGATGGCTCTGCTCGGCGGCGATCTGCCGGGCGCGTTGCTCGCTGCGCTGGTTGCCTTCTTCGTCTTTCTCGCTGCGGGTGGACGGCTGCGCACGACTTGGCCGCGGCTCGCGGGCGTTCTCGCGATTGCGCTCGTGCTGGGTGCCGGCGCCTGGTATCCGGTGGTTTGGGCCCTGCCACTGTCTGAACGTGGAGCCGGCATCGCCGCCTCCGAGGCAGGTCGGTGGTCCTTTCACCCCGGCGAGATCGTCGGATTCTTGTGGCCCCACCCGCTGGGACTGCCGTTGCCGCGTTTCACGTTGTGGCCGTTTCGTCTCGCCCATTACGATCGGCTCTTCCTGCACAGCGTGTGGATCGGTGCACTGCCGGCGGCGGCCTCGGTTCTGGCACTACGCAAGCGCGGACCGGCGCGCGCCTTCGCGATGGTGGCGTTGGTCTTGGTGCTACTCGGCACCGGGGAATCGACCCCGCTTTGGCCAGTGCTGCGGCCACTCTTCACGTTCGTGCGCTACCCGTCGAAGTTGGTCGCACCGGCCGCCATTCTTCTCGCGCTCGCGGGGGCGGTGTCGATCGAAGACCTGCTCTCGCGGCCGCGCGGAATGCGGAATCTCTGCCTGGTCGTCGCTGCGCTGACGTCTCTCGGAGCGCTGGTGGGGCCCGCTGTCCAGTCGGCGCTGGCGCGCTGGTCCGGCGCACCGAATGAAATCGTCCTGGCAGCTGCCGGGGCCTTGCGTAGCGGCACGCTGCGTGTGGCTCTTCTCGCCGGCGTCGCGGCCGGGCTCTTCCTGCTGGTCGAACGCGGTCGTGTGCCGACTTTGCGGGCCGTTCCGTTCCTGGCAACGCTGATCTTCGTCGATGTTTTCGTCACCACCGTGGATCTGGCGTGGACCCGTCCTCCAGCAACGCTCACGCGGCCGCTGTATCTGCCCGAGGCCAATCTGCGCGGACCTCGGGTCATGCGGCTCGAAGAGGTCTCGCACGCCCGGCTCGCTCTCAACGAAGTCGGATTCTCGGAAGAACAGCTCCGCCAGGCCGCGCTGCTATCACCGCTGGTCAACCTGCCGCTCCACGTGTCGCTGCTCGACCCGTATGGTTTCTATCTTGCCGATGTGGCACAGGCGATGGCCGACCTTGCGACCCTCGCGCCGACTGCGCTGGCCGAGGTCACCGCAACGGATGTCGTTCTTGCGGCGCCGACCTCGGTCGCGCCTTGGCTGGCACAAGCGGTGGACAGCCGCCGCCTACGCCCAACCCACAGCATCGCCGCCGGTGCCCTGGCCCTACGGGTTCAGCATCCCCTCCCGCGCAGCTTTCTCATCGGCGCCGCCAGTCTTGGCCCGTGCGCAGAAATCCCCAAGCGACTGGCGAAAAGCAGCGACCGCCTCCAGGTGACTAGTGAAAAGGCGCTCAAATCGGGGCGCTTCGTTGCGCTCGATCCATCGCAGCTTCCCGCCGAGTTGCTCGGCGCCCCTTCGTCCCCGCCCGTGGCGCTGCCCCCGACCACTTGGCGACCTGGCGCCGCTACCTACCAGACCGATCTGGCTGTTCCATCGTTGCTGGTCGAAATGGAAGCCTTCATGCCGGGCTGGCAAGTCTTCGTCGATGGACAAGAACGCCCCATCTTGCAAGCCGACGTCTTCGGACGCGCAGTGGTCGTCCCAGCCGGCAGCCACACGGTGGCCTGGACCTTCGAACCGCCCTCGCTGATAGCGTCGATGATGGCAAGTTGGGTTGGCCTGGTCTTGGCGTTGCTTGTGCTGCTCGTACCCAAGAATGTCCGCTACCATTTCTTGCGAAGTCCCGGAGGCACGCGATGAGCTTCGTCACTCGTCAGCTTCGATCGGTTATTTAGTGGGATCCCTTGCTGTCCGAAAACTGATCGCCGAGGCTCAAGCTGCCTCGCGGTAGCCGGGATCTTCACGCTCTTCACGCCTCCCGATTCGAGAATCGCGATGAACGACTCGGTGAACAGTGGATCGCGATCGTGGACCAAGTACTTCGCTCCACGGAGAAACCCATCAACTGGATCGATCAAATTCCGCGCAAGTTGCTTCATCCACTCCCCGTCAGGATCGACTCGAATCCCGGCGACCTCGACCGCGCGACTCTTGATCTCTATGAGGGTGTCTGAAAAGTGCTTCCC
>PMLH01000062.1 GCA_003159055.1 Myxococcales bacterium | reverse complement strand
AGAATACCCCCTTCGTTTCGCCTAGGCACTGATCAACTTTCGGCTGGCTGTGACCGGGGGATGTTCAGTGCTCAATAACTTCTTCTTGCTCAATGCGCTTCCCATATGGCCCGGTTGCGCCCCGCTGGAGGCCACGGGCGACATCGTGGTGCGCCCAGGCGTTCCGCGCGATTGAAGCGCTTTCGTCCGCTCATGATGGTGCAAGCCTACTTCGCTGGGCTGGTGCGTTTCATGACGGCCTTGGTGCTAGCCATGGTCGCTCTCCACGGTACTGGCCGCCTACCATGGAGGCGGGACTGGAGGAACCCATGCGAAGTGTGAAACCCGCAATGGCCTCGGAGACGATGTTGGATCTGGCGCGCTATCACCTGGCCGCGCTGGCACGGAGTGAAGGAACACAGGCATTCGCCAGCGCATTTCAGCCCGCGCAGAACGACCTGCGAACAGCGACCACGGCACGCGTGGAAGCCGAGCAGGCAATGACCGATCTGCGGGTGGCTGTGTCCTTCTCCGAGAAGGCGCTGGAGCGTGCCATCCGACAGGTGGCACTGCTGGCCCACGGGGCGGACAACAACGCCACCGGCGGACCGGCATTCAAGGCGTTGTTCCCGAATGGACTCGACACCGAACTGCGCCCCATCGGTGCATCGCAAGTAGCGGCAGCCGTGGCCTTGCGCGAGCGGCTCAACACCCAACCAGCCGCGGCCAAGGTCGGCGCCTTCCTGGGAGGCCTCATCTTCCATGCCCTGCACCTGGGAACGCCGTTCAGGGGGGATGGGCTTGCCGTCCGATCACCCGCGACCCTGGCCCCATGACCCTGGCGATTCGGTGGCCCCATGACCCTGGCGAAAATGCCGATCCCTGGCCCCATGGGCCTGGCGACCGACACTCAGGCACCACCTACCGAAAAGGGTTGTAACAGCTACGGCCTCGCAACCGCCACGTCCGACCGGGCCCTACTTTACCGTTCACAGCAGTGGTCGGAATTGGCGTAGACTAACCGCCATCTCTGAATGACCGCGCTCACGATGGTGACCGAAGGCGCTGCATGTTGCGAAGCTGGCTGCTGACCTCGTTGCTCGCCTGCCTGGTATTGGTGGGACCGGCTCGCGGTTACGAGACGCATGGACTTGACGCCGAGAGCTGGATGTCGCTTCCTCGCCTTCAGGAGGTGTGGCAGCGGGAGGGGCTGGGCCGCCGAAGCGGCGTCGCAGGGACGGACACGTACTACACGCTCACCGACGACGGAAAGGCCGTGGTGGCGTTGGACGGGGCCACCGGGCGTGATCACTGGCGCTGGGAGTTGCCCCAGCCAGTGGACGCCGACGCGCAAGGAATGCAGGCAGGTGGCCTGCTGGGTTCTCTGATCGGCACCGACCAGCTGCCAGTCGTGCTCGCGGACACGGACTTGCTGGTGGCCACCCAGATCTCGCACGAACCTTCGGTGCATCTCGCCAGCCTCGACGCGCAAACCGGGCAACTGCGTTGGTCCCGCACCGTCGAGTGCGGCCATTTTCAGGTCGTGCGCTCGGCCGGAGATTGGGTGTTCCAGTGCAACACTGGCAGGTCGCTCGAGAACAATTCCCTCCTCGTCCTCTCGGCCAAGGACGGCGCCCAGCGAGCCAAGCTGACGATGACGGAGCCGTTCGTCGTGGCACCCGGCGGAGGGATCTGCACCACCGGAAAAGCCCGCGTGGGCTGCTTTTCGGTGCAAGGAGGCCGGCTGGTTCAACGCTGGAGCCGTTCGGTTGCCGAGACCGCAAGTCCCGATGTGCAGGCCACGGCGGGCTTCGTCGTGCGCCTGGGCGAGCGGGTTCAGGTCTTTCGTCTGAGCGACGGTCGTCCGCTCTTCGAGCGCCCCTCCATTGCTCGGAGCTTCCTCGATGCTCGGCAGGAACGGATGTTCGTGCTCGGCGCAGGCCGGATGGAGGTGGTGCGCTTGAAAGATGGCACGAGCGCGACGTTCCCTTGGCAGTCTGGTCGTCCCATCCCGCGTCTTCTGTACAACGAACAGGCCATCGTGATCGTGCCGCACAGGTGGCGACCTGAGCCGCTGGGACTGGTGGATGCGCGAGGCGAGCTCAAGAGCATCGAGCGACAGGGCGTCGAGATCGATGCCCTTGTGGGCGAGACGGCCCTGGCCCGCACACAGGAGCTGACCGTGGACTACAAGACCAGCGGCATCCTGCGTGGCTATTCCTTGGCCAAGTTCGCACCGCCGGCAGCGGCGTTGGACGAGTACGCCCAGGTCGCCGCCGTTCTCGCGCACTACCCGTTGGGACATGTAGACGACGCCTTGGCGGCGGTGCGGAGGTTGCCCCACGGCATGGACCGTCTGGAACAAGCCATCAGCCTCGAAAAGGGATGGACGCAAATCAGCGCGATCCACGTGGCCGAGGCGTCGCGATCCACGCGCTACCTGGCTGTGCTGCGACGGCTGCTGGGGCGTCTATCGCTGCAACCTCGAAGCCACACCGAGGAGAGGTTGCTTCTCAAGACCTTGGCGGTCATGGCGGGAATGCAGACTCTGCAAGCCTCCGAGGACGTGTTTGCGTTTTGGCGGACCTCCGCAGACCGCATCCAAGGCGCGCGCCTGCGACTGGACGCGAAGGAGAAGATCCTGCGCGCGGTTTGGCGATACAGCGCCGAACGCGACTGGGTGACCTGCCCCAAACAGACCTTCCCCGTGAACTCGACCTCGCCCGACGCTGTTCTGGGTGGCGAAGGGCCCGGCGAGGTGGCCCTTGCCGATGATCGGCGGCGCTGGGCCGTGCTCTGCCAGGCCCGCCACGATGACGACGGCAACGGACAGTTGCGCGTGGAAACGCTGGAGCACGGCGGGACGGTTGGCGATGTCTTGCGGCCCTACGTGGTGCTGGGGTCCGGCCCCGGAACCGAGGTGGACGACGCGGTGGCCGGTCCCAAGGGCGAGCACCTCGTCGTCACCTTGGGTGCTTGCCTGTACGACGTGGACACGCGCACTGGCAAGACGTCCGTCTTGCCCCACGCCGACGGGCGACTACGAGCGGGCGCCAAGTACCATCACCCCGCGGTTGTCTTTTCTCCCGACGACACCTATCTGGCCTACTTGCGTTCGTGGAGGTCGCACACCTCACTCGTGGTGCGCGACCTGCAGAGCGGCCGCGAGCGCACGCTCGATCTTGGCATGGCGCAGGTCGGTGGCATTCGCGTGGACAACGTCTCTCGCGAGGTGGTGCTGGAGATGGGCGAGCCGCCGGCACCCGATGCGCCCTTGGTGGAATGGATCGTGGCGGGCTCTCGCCATCCCTTGTGTCGAGTTTACGGCACCATCGATGGCAATGATTGGTTGCGGATACCCAAGCCCGTCTTTCGCGCGCGGCGGTGGGCGCTCGCCGGTGGGCCCCTACGCGACGGCGCGCAGGACGAGACCTTCAATCCCTACCCTTGGCGGGACGACATCTTGGTTTCACCGCGAGACATGCTCGTCCCCGTGAAACGGTCTCCCAGGATGGACCTGGAGCACCTCTACGGCCTGCCCTCTGGTCCCTTCCGATGGCCCGACTTGTCTCGTCCTGGACGGTGATACTGCGGCGGCCGTGACCCTTCCCTTTCGCGCGCGCCACCGAGGTCCAACGCATGAGCCTGCGACAATTTCTTGATCTGATCTCTCCGCGGCATGGCCGTGCTACGGCGGAGCCTTGTCACGAGCCGTTTCTCAGCGCCCCACGACGACCACGCACCTCTTGCTGTCCTATAACTGAGCGCCGCGGTTCACGCGGCCTTGCGATGATAGAAGTTGAGGAGCTCGCCGAGGCGCGAGCGACAGGCGATCTTGCCATCGGCCCCGTTGTCATTCATCGGACCGACGCTCCTGATGAGTTGGCCACCGATGCCTTGGTGAAACCGCTCGGTCATGTAGTGCTCCACAAATTCTTTGATCAAGTGGCGCAGATGTCGCGTAGGGATTGCAGTTTGGGCTTTGTGCTGGGATCTTCACGCTCTTCACGCCTCCCGCTTCGAGTATCGCGATGAACGCCGCTGTGAACAGCGGATCTCGATCGTGAATCAAGTACTTTGCGCCACGAAGAAAACCATCAACCGGATCCGTCAGACTCCGAGCCACCTGCTTCATCCACGCTTCACCCGGATCGACAACAATCCCAGCGATCTCGACGGCGCGGCTCTTG
>PMLH01000090.1 GCA_003159055.1 Myxococcales bacterium | reverse complement strand
GTGAAGACCGAGAGCAAGAAGTCGCGAATTGCCGGATTCTTTTCACCGACCAATAGGCGTTGTTTGCGGGAACCATTTGCTTTCGATTGCGCAGTTTGTAGTTCTTCCATGGCCCTCACCGTCTGCACGAGTGGTGCCAGCCCCACAGTGAGGGGGCACCATTTCATGCGTTGCCGGAATCTGACTTCACGGCCGCGGTTTCCGCACGGCCGATACCAAGGTCGGAATCTTGTGTTGCCTAGCGTGACGTCGCGGTGGGCGTCGATAGGAGCACGGGTATGCTTCCCGTGCTCGGTCCTATGACTACCGTCTTGGCATTGCTTGATGCTGCCAGGCGATTGAGCTCCTGGATGCGATCGAACTCGAGCATCGGCGACGTCAGGCTCGCCGCGATAATCTGGTTGTAGTCGGCGATCCCCTGGGCCTCGATGCGGCGCTGCTCTGCCGTGTGCTTGGCCACTTCGATCACGTATTTCATCTTCAGGACATCCTGCTCGGCCGCCAGTTTTTGGTCGATGGCGTGGCGGATGGCCTCAGGAAGCTCGACGTTACGAATGAGCACAGCTTCGAGCGCGATGTGTTTGCCTTCGATCTTCGAACGCAAGCCCTCTCGGATCTCGCGCTCGATGAGGTCGCGCTTCGTGGAGTAGATCTCCTCGGGTGTGTAGCGACCGAAGACACGCCGGGCCTCCGATCGCAATACCGGCTCAAGAATGGTCCTGTAGTACTCAGGACCAATCTCCTTTTGCAGGGCGACCACCTCATCCGGGTTGAGGTGGTACCTGACCGAGGCGTCGAGCTTGATGCCAAGACCGTTCACCGCGATGACGTCGAGCACCTCGTCGTGACTCATCGACCGGAGATCGTAGACGTACATATCGTTCCACGGCGCGATGTAGTGCAGGCCCTCGCCATAGGCATTGGTTTGGGTGCCATTCGACGCCCGCCACAGGACCGCCACGCGGCCGGGGCCCACGGTCGTTGCGCAGCCCCCTGCGGCCGCCACCATCCAGACCACCCAGACCATCCTTCTCACCCAGTTCAGCCGGTGTGACTTCATGGTTCGACCTCCAATACATAGGGTTGCGTTTGTGGATGTATCTCGACACTCGTCGATGGAGCCGTGAGCAGTTTCGTCCATGCTCGGTTTGCAGCGTCGGTCAGAAGCTCTGGTGAGATTGTCGGGCCGATGAGCGTGTGAGACTGGGCAATCCCCTGGGCCTCGGCGCGAAGCTCATCGGCATGTTGTCGAGCCTGTTCTGGCAGCAGCCGAGCGGCGACGGCTTCTTGCTCTTTGACCCCCGTGTCGACGATTGCCTGATAGCCTTCGGAAGAGCGCGTGATGCCAAGGGTGCGCAGGCTGATGGAATCGAAGACGACGTGATAGGGCCGCAAACGTCGCGCGGTCTCGGTCGTGACTTCCTTTTCGGCCCGCGTGATTCCTGGAGTGTCCAGGGCGTCGGCGGGATACGCGGCGAGCACCTGTCGCAGGGTGGACCGGACCACTGGCCTGACAAGTATCCGGTAGTAGTCCAGCCCGATAGAGCGCGCCAAGGCCACGGCTTCGCCTTGCGCCGGATGGAAGGTCATGACCGACGCGCGCGCGTCGAGCACCACGCCGTCGGCGGACAGCGCCTGCAGATTTTCGCTCATTTCCTGTGCGCGCAGATCGTAGGTTTCCACCTCGGTAAGGGGACCGACGAAATGAACGCCTTCTCCCAGCGGCTCGGGATCGACCCCTCGAGTTCCCAGAACCACGCCGGCACCTCCGGGCGGAACTACGGCACAAGCTGTGAACGAGACGAAGGCTATGGGCGTGAGCTTGAATCGCATGTTGGCTCCCAGTTCAAGGGTCCATCGAAGAACATGAGAGGCATTTCGTGTGCCAACGGGCCACGACTGCGTCGTTCCGTCACCATCTCCAACGATTCGGGAATGCCTCCCGATCGACTCCGGAATTTCGCCCGCTGCCTCCCAGCGGCAAACCATCATGTCGCCTTTGCTTGGGCGAAGGTCGGAGACATAGTGCACACTGCCGTTGGAGGCGACCGAAATAGTTAACGCGTGTAAAGGGGAATTGCATGACTTCAAAGGCCGGGCCTTCTGACATCGCCTCCGCGTCGGTTCCTGACACGCTTACTGCGCTTCACGTGAACCCCGAGAGCGGGCTCACACGCGCCGAGGTTGAAACCCGTCGAAAGGAGCATGGCTACAACGAAGTTGCTCAAGAAAAGGCGCACCCGGTCCGAATGTTTCTCGGCAAGTTCTGGGGTCTGTCGGCGTGGATGCTTGAGCTGATCATGGTGCTGTCGGTAGTGCTCCGGAAATTCTCCGATCTCGCCGTAGTGGGTGGTTTGCTGGTCGTCAATGCGGTGTTGAGTTTCATGCAGGAGCATCGGGCTGCCGGTGTCGTCGAGGCACTCCGACGACGGTTGCAAGTCAGTGCGCGCGTGCGGCGCGATTCGAGCTGGCAGGTCATCCCTGCTCGCGAGCTTGTCCCTG
>PMLH01000065.1 GCA_003159055.1 Myxococcales bacterium | reverse complement strand
AATCGATGCGATGCTGAATCACCAATAGTCTAGCGCGACTAAGCTCAGGAGTCTTTAAGCCTACTGCGTCGGCCAACTCGACCGGCTCCAGCCAGAACTTGGCGTAGCCATCGCTGCGCTCGACGTGGATGTGGGGTGGCTCTGTCCCTTCGTTGCTGAAGAAGAAGAACCTGAAACCCTCGGCAAGCAGCACGGTCGGCACGGTGACACCGTATCACGAGCGTCAGCCCGCCTTACGGGCAAGCGTCTGGTCGTGCTGGGCAAGGTAGGCATCGAGAACCTTGAGGACGGCCTTGCGGGCCGTGGGGGGAAGCTGCTCCAACTTTTGGAATCGGCGCCATAACCTGAGATTGGTGACCGTGGGCGGCTGGGTGCGCAGGCGCTCGATGCCGAGAAGCTCCTCCATGGTGGTGCCGAGAGCCTGGGCGAGAGCCGGAACGGCGTTGGCGGGTGGGCGCACGGCCCGCGTTTCGTAGTGGGCGATCATGCGCTGTGAAATACCGGAGGCGTCCGCGAGCTGGTGTTGGGTGAACCCCTTGGCCTTGCGCAGGCGGAGCAGGCGCTGGCTGAACGATTCCCTGGCGTGTTTGGACGTGGGCACGGGGTCGAGATCCTCGATGAGATTTGCGAGCCATCGTAAGGCCGACCTGGGGAACGGAAGTGTGACAGGTGTTGACATGCGATATACAAATATGTATATCCAAGGTGTCCCTGTCCAGGAAGAACGAGGGCTACAAGATGGACACAAAAACGGTCTTGACAGGATTTCTGGGTGAGCCGATTTCCCGGCCCGAGCTGGTGGCCGTGCTGGACGAAGTTGGCCTTGAGCTGTGGCAAGCGCCGGAAGGTTTCTGGGCCATTCGAGCCAAGCGGGCGACCAGCCCGGCGCAACCGGCCGGCTCAAAGCGCCGGCGACGATCGGAAGGAAACGCCTGATGGCCCGCATACCCGATACCGAGCTCGAGCGGCTGAAGCAGGAGGTGTCCGTGCAACGGCTGGCCGAGGCACGCGGGGTCGAGCTGCAAAGGCACGGGGCGGATCTCATTGGGCTTTGTCCTTTTCACGATGATCGGAATCCGTCGCTGGTGATCTCGCCGGTGAAGAATCTGTGGCATTGCCTGGGCGCGTGTCAGACCGGGGGCTCGGTGGTCGACTGGGTGATGAAGGCGGAGGGCGTTTCCTTTCGGCACGCGGTGGAGATCTTGCGCGCCGACTTGCCGCTGTCGGGGCCGTTGCGTGCGGTGAAGACCTCGTCGGTGCGGCGGCTGCCGCCGCCGGTGAGCGTGGAGGCGGACGACCGCGAGGCTTTGTTGCAGGTGGTGGACTACTACCACGCGACCTTGAAGCAGAGCCCGGAGGCGCTCGCCTATCTGGAAAGCCGGGGGCTGAAATCGGCGGAGATGATCGAGCATTTCAAGCTGGGCTACGCGAACCGGACGCTGGGGCTGCGGCTGCCAATGAAGCAATGGAAGACGGGCGGCGAGCTGCGTGGGCGACTGGCCAAGCTGGGCGTGATTCGCGAAAGCGGGCACGAGCACTTCAACGGGTCGGTCGTGGTCCCGATCTTCGGCGAGGACGGAACGGTGACGGAGATGTACGGGCGGAAGGTGACGCCGAATCTGCGACCGGGAACGCCGCTGCACCTGTATTTGCCGGGGCCTCATCGCGGGGTGTGGAACTGGCAAGCGCTGGCGGCGTCGAAGGCGGTGATTCTGTGCGAGGCGCTGATCGATGCCCTGACGTTTTGGTGCGCGGGCTTCCGGAACGTGACCGGCGCCTACGGTGTGGAAGGCTTCACGGCAGACCACCTCGCCGCTTTCAAGAAACACGAGGTGGAGCAGGTGCTGATCGCTTTCGATCGCGACGAGGCCGGCGACCAGGGCGCCGAGAAGGTGGCGCGGCAGCTGGTGGCCGCAGGGCTGGAATGCTACCGGGTGCAATTTCCCCGCGGCATGGACGCGAACGAGTACGCGCGCAAGATGGAGCCGGGAAACAAGGCACTTGCGCTGGCGCTGCGATCTGCCGTGTGGATGGGCAAAGGGCCGTCGCGGACCGCGGGCGATCTGGCGGTGAAAAAGCCGGAGGTGATGGCGGTGAACACGGTCCCCGCCGTGCAGCCGACGGAGACGGCCACTCCAGAACCGGAGCCGGCGCCGGCTGTGGCCGTCGAGGAACATCCCTCTTTAGCCGCTTCTTCCGTGATTGCGCCGCCGACGGTGCCCGTCGCGACACCAGCACCACCGATGCTGCCGGAAGCACCGGCAACACCGACGGTGCCATGCGAGGTCAGCGCAGACGAGGTGCGCTTTCAATTCGGCGATCGCCGGTACCGCGTGCGGGGTCTCGGCCGGGCCACGTCGTACGAGGCCTTGAAGGTGAACTTGCTCGCGGCCTGCGGCGAGCGCTTCCACGTGGACACTTTTGACGTGTATGCGGCCAGGCAGCGGGCGATCTATTTGAAGCAGGCGGCGACCGAGCTCGGGGTCGAGGAAGACGTGGTGAAGTCGGATCTGGGGAAGGTCCTGCTCAAGCTGGAACAGCTGCAAGACGAGCAGATCCGCGAAGCCATGGCGCCGAAGGAGACCACGGTGGAAGTGGGCGAAGCCGAGCGTGCGGCAGCGATGGAGCTGCTCAAGGCGCCGAACCTGCTCGACCGCATCCTCGAGGATTTTCGGCGCAGCGGCGTGGTGGGCGAGGAAACCAACAAGCTGGTGGGCTACCTCGCGGCAGTGTCGCGCAAGCTGGAAGATCCGCTGGCGGTGATCATCCAGTCGTCATCCGCGGCGGGCAAATCGTCGCTGATGGAAGCGGTGCTGGCCTTCATGCCCGAAGAAGACCGGGTGAAGTACGCGGCGATGACGGGGCAGTCGCTCTTCTACATGGGCGAGACGAACCTGAAGCACAAGATCCTGGCCATCGTCGAGGAAGAAGGCGCGGCCCGCGCGTCCTACGCGCTGAAGATTTTGCAAAGCGAGGGCGAGCTGACGATCGCGTCCACGGGCAAAGATCCCGAGACGGGCAAGCTCATCACGCACGAGTACCGGGTGGAAGGGCCGGTGATGATCTTCCTGAC
>PMLH01000329.1 GCA_003159055.1 Myxococcales bacterium | reverse complement strand
ACTTTTCAGACACGCTCTTAGACGCGGGCTCCGGATTCGTGCTAGTACGTGCGCTCCGAAAAGGCGCGCATGATTCTGTCGGTTCGTGGCAACCAGTTCGTGGCCGATGGCGACCCCGTGTTGCTCCGCGGGGTCGGGTTGGCGAGCTGGCTCAACCTCGAGCACTTTCTCCTCGGCATGCCGGGAACCGAGACCGAGATTCGCAGCGCGCTGGGATCGGCCTATGGCGAGGCCGCAGCCGAGTCGTTTTGGCGCGCCTATCGCGAGCGATTCGTCGCAGACGAGGATCTCGCATTCCTGGTCGAGCTCGGCTTCAATTGCTTGCGATTGCCCGTCAACGCACGCGCGTTCGAGCAAGGCGAGGGCGGTTTCGAACGATCGGTGGCCGCCCTGGAGCTGGAGCGTGTCCTCGGGCTGTGCCAGCGACGAGGCCTCTTTTGCGTGATTGACCTTCATTCGGTGCCGGGCGGGCAGAACCCGGATTGGCACTGCGACGACGCCAGTGGCGACTACCTGTTCTTCCGCAACGGCGACTTTCGAGCACGGGTCGTCGGTTTGTGGGAACGAATCGCCCGGCACTTCAAGGGCCACCCGGCGCTCGTCGGCTACGATCTGGTGAACGAGCCGCACTACTTCGAGAAGTCGCTCGATGCCGTGCTCGTGCGTTTCTACATGGATTGCATCGAGGCGATCCGTCGCGTCGACGATGGTCCCATCATCATTCTCGAAGGCAACACCTATGCGCGCGATTTCTCAATGATCGAGCGCAACCTGGACGCCAATCTGGCCTATTCGTTCCACTACTATCCATTCCTGCAGCTATCCGGCCAATTGCAGGACGGTGCGCTCGAAGGCCGGATTCAAGCTTCACTCTTCAAAGACGTGACGTTGCAACACCTCCAGGAACGACTCGGCCGTCCGATCTGGTGCGGCGAGACCGGCCACCCGCTCCACCAGCTCGACTCCATTCGCGCGCTCGGGACTCTCCTCGAGTTGCTCGAAGGCATGGGGATTTCCTGGTCGCTGTGGCCGCACAAGGACGCGCGCGCCATGGCGCTTTGCTATCCCCGCGAATCGAGTCGCTACCTGTCCCTGGTGAATCGCGCCTCGGCGGGCTGGAGCTTCTGGGACTTCCTTAAGCAGGACACGGCACAGACGACCCAGAACGACAGCGACAAGCATGCCTTCTACCGGCGACTCGCGGCGGCCTCGACCGAAGCAAATCGGCGCTTCGCACAGGGGCTCGCCGAGATCCCCTTCGAAGCGTTGCTGGCCTCTCTCGATGATTGGCGGATCGATCGCTGCGAGCGGAACGAGGCGCTGCTCCGCTGCCTGCCGCGCGGGCGCGCGTAGGGCGGAACCGGTTCGCGACTTGCGCACCGGAACCCAGCGCGGAGGGAAACGGAGTTCCTCGGGACGGGAGAGCCAGGGTCAGCGCGGCTGTGCCGTGGGCTCGGGAAAACCGTGCCTACTTGAGGCGCATCGACCCGTCTCGCTGGGTCGTTCGGTTGCGGCCAGAGGTGCTCGTCATCGAGGCAGAACGCCTCTTCCGGCGCTTGACCCACGCTCGAAGAAGCTCCGGGCAGCTTGCGGACATGAAAGTCGTGAGCCCGGCCAGGGGCTGCTCTTTGATGCAGGGTGCTCGCATGACGCCTCCTCGCAATAAAGGATGATAAGAACCACAGCGTGGTTTCATCCGCCGGTGAGATTCTTGTGCGATCGTGGGCGCGAGCGCCATGACTGGGGGGCTCGGATGGTCTCCGGCGCTCACAGTGCGGCTAGCGGCAGCTCGTCACGCCGGCACCGATGATGGCGACCCCGATCGTGCCAGCCTCGACGCGCGACCGTCACCCGTGTGGTACGTGTAGGCGGTTGCGCCCGCGGATCCGATGGCGATTTCACCGGACACGAGGACGACCTTCACGGCAAACGGTGCTCAGCCAGCTACTCGATGCGGGGAACGTCTAGCTTTCGGCCGCCTAGCTCGTGGAGCCCTCCGGTGACTTTGCCGTGCGTGTCCTTCACGAAAGTGATCTGGGCGGGCAATGCCTTCCAGAAGAATACGGTCTGCGATTTCGGGAAGATCTCGTACTTCGGCTGACCCTTGATCTGCGCGTACAGGTGGTTGTCTTCGCGGCTCACCGTCATGATGGCCTGCCTTTGGCCGCAGTCGTACTTGCCAACGTAGGCATCCAGGACGGCCGGCGCCACGTCAATCGCCACCAGATCCTCCATCCTGAACGCCTCGCTCCCGACCGGTCCCCAGTAGCGATCGAGCGCCTTGATCACCCGGCCCTTCTCGTCTTTGATGAACGTGATCCGGGAGTCGCCGACCTTGGCGAAGAATTCGCCGTCGGATGTGGGAAGAATCTCGAACGGCGGCCATGTGTGCCGTCGAGCGAAAAGCCGGCTACCCTCGCGGGTCACGGTCAGCAGGACCCCGCCCGAGTCGTAACGCCCGACGAAGCGATCGAGGGCCTCGTCGGACAGCGCCACGACCTTCGGGTTGGGCCGTGCCTCCATCTTGTGACCCAGGTAGAGCTGGGCAATCTCACGGCCGAGCGCGTGCGGATGTAGTCCGGGCAGTGAGCCCCAGGCGTTGTCGAGGATTACCACAGTGAGGTGCTCGCTGGGATAGCCCGATAGGTGGCTGACGAACCCGGGCACCTCGCCATCGTGCTCGATCTCCGACAAGCCGCGAAGCTTGTCTACGAGCCAGCCGTAACCGTAGCCCTCGCCAGCGGGTTCGTGGATTGAGCCGACTTTCATCGGGGTCCAAGCAGCCTTGAGCGACGCTTCGCCCAGCACCTTGCCGCCAAACAGGGCATCGTTCCAGCGCGCGAGATCTCCGATCGTGGAGTAGAGCGCCCCAGCGCCGCCGGCGCGCGACATGTTCCAGTTGATTGTCTTCTTGGGAGAGCTGTTCGAATAGAAGTACCCAGTCGCTTCGTGCGACAGAATCACATCCGCCGTGTGCACGCCAGAGTCTTTCATCCCCAGTGGCTCGAAGAACTGTGTCCTCAGGTAGTCCGCGTAGGACTGCCCCGAGATCTTCGCCACGATCTCGCCCAGCAGGAAGTACCCCGAGTTCGAATAACTGTATCTGGTCCCCGGCTCGAAGTCGTAGGGGTCCTTCTTGGTGAGCTCGATCAAATCGACGGAGTCAATCTCGGAGGCCGCCATCAGCTGGAAGTCGGGCCTTCTTGTATAGCTATGGATACCCGAGGTATGCGTCAGCAGATGGTGGAGGGTGACTTGCTTGCCCTTGGGGAAGTCGGGGAAGTACTTCGAGAGCGGGTCCTGGACACTCAGCTTGCCCTGCTCTTGCAGGCGCAGGATAGCCGCCGCAGTGAACTGCTTGGTAATCGAGCCGATGCGAAACTTGGTCTCGGGTGTGATGCGAACGCCGTGTTCGAGGTTGGCATATCCGTAGCCCTTCTCGAAAAGCACCTTTCCGTCGCGCGAGACAAGCACGGCTGCGCCGGGGGTCTTGCCGGATGTCAGCTCCGACAGCATGCAGTCGATGAGAGCATCGGGCTTTGGCATGGGCAGCGTCGTGTTGGCACCTTTCTTCGCCAGTAGCTCGGTCACATCCACGTGTCCCATGAGCTTGGCAAGCTGCCACGCCGTGAAACCGTCCTTCGACTTGGCGTTGAGCCGAGTCTTGGGACCGCGGTTCAGGATCCTGTCGATCTTCTCCAGGTCGCCGTCCTTGGCCGCCCGCCT
>PMLH01000086.1 GCA_003159055.1 Myxococcales bacterium | reverse complement strand
GTCGCCGTCCTTGGCCGCCCGCCTTAGCGACTCCTCGAGCGTCTTGGCGCCAAGCAGTCGCAGGCAGAACGCCCAACCGAGCTTCTCGTTATGGATCTTCAACAACAGCACGTTCCTGCCCGGCAGCAGCGGGAGCACGACCTGGTCTTGGTCCTTTTCGATACCGCGCAAGGCCCAATTGTGATGGACCGGCTTTCCGTTCAGCCACGCCTTGACGGCGTCGTCGCTGCCGAGCGCCGCAATGACAGAGGTGGCGGTCCGCGACTCCAGCTCAGCCAGAGCGTAGGCCACGGCGTAGTCGTTTGGGCCGATCTCCTTGTTCAGATCGACGATGTCCTGAGATGACTCGACGGACTTCCACGCGACCTCTCTGCCTCCTGTGAGGCAAGGCAGAAGGGTTTCGAAAAGCTGGGTTTCCCCGCCGCAGTCCGATAGAAAGTCTGATTCGAAGGCCTTCTTCTGCGCTGCCTCATCGGGTACTGCCGCCTTGTTGTCTACCAAGGGGATAGGACCAAGGACCAGCCAACGCCTGAAGAAGGCCTCGGTCGGCGGGCCGGCGTAGCGGGGCGCACTCTCAGCCAGCAGCCGGGTGGGGGAGAGCAGGAGCAAGGCCCCGAACATCGCGACCAAGGACCATGAGTTGCGTCGGCCAAAGGGACAGATCGATTGTCTAATGAGCATGAGGCCGAGTGTATTCTACGGCGTCTTGCCAGGACTACTCTCGCCCACGAGAGCTGAAGACACATGTGACTTCGGGCACAACAGATCGCCCCGGCGTTTGGGCAGCCTCGACGTTTCGACTTTCGCGACTTTGCCAGGCTAGGGCTTGTCTTCCGGGTTCTGGCCTGCGCCGGAGACGATGGCGGCCAGCTCGACGATGGCTCGCTGGGATAGAATCACGAACGCCGACTCGGGTCGGTGAACAAGTACCGGCCGCGTTCCGAAGTCCCATGCGGACGATGCCGTGAAGGACGACGTACCCAACGCACGATGGCTCCGGTGAACTTGGCCATGGAGGCGCCGGGCATGAGAACGGCGTCCCTCCGCTGCCTTTTTTGTCACCATTTCAAACCGACCAGCATCCATGAGCAGCCTAGCTTGGGATGCTTTTCCCAGCGCTACGGCGTTCCAATATCGCGACGAGAGGAGAGGATCCCGCCATGTTCATCACGGTCATCCACCACATTCACGACCCGAAGGGCTTTCAAGCAGCCGAGGACAAAGCGATCGAGCAAGGCTTGCCCACCCACGTGGCTCTGCCCATTCACGCGGCCACCGAGGATCATCGACTCGGGGTTTGCATCTGGGAAGGCAAGACGATCGGTGCGGTGCGCGAGCTCGTCGAAGCAGTGGTGGGGCCCTTTAGCAAGAACGAATACTTCGAGATGCACGTCGACGGACTGACCCCGCAACTGGCGAAGTAGTCGACTGCGCAAGTCAGGTTTCATCACACAAGCCTCTCTGACGGCTCTGTCGCTACAGCGACTGACCGATGACGGTGGCGTAAGTCGAGTTGGTGCCATCCGAAATGGTGAAGACAGCGGCGAAGGTGCCGGCCGTGGTCGGAGCGAAGGTCACATCGATTTGGCAGGAGTCAGCCGGCGCAAGAGCAGCCGAGCAGGTGGTGGTGAAGGTGAACTGCGATGCGCCGCCCACGCTCGATCCGCTGTCCTCGTTCGCGACCGAGAGCGATCCAGTCGTTGTGCTGCTCGTGTTTGTGACGGTAAATCGCAACGAGCCGACCGGCGTGCCGACACCTGTAGTTCCGAAGTCGAGCGTCGGCGGCGTCATGACTAGCTTCAAACGACCGGTGCCAACAACAGCAGTACTTGTCAGTTGGGCGGTCGCGATAAGGGTGCCGCTCGCTTGGGCAGCATTCACAAGAGCTTGCTTCACGCCAGCCGGCCCAGTGGGCGCGAAACTGACCGTGAAGGTGCATTGGCCGCCGGATGCGAGTGGTCGCCCGGTGCAGGTGTCGCTGGTGACTGTGAACTCGGCGTCGGTGACCGCCAAGGTGAGGATGTCCGTGGCTGTTCCACCTGTGTTGTTCACTGTGAAGGCGATGGCTTTCGAGGCTGGAATGAGCGCGACTACGCACAAGACCACACCAAGCAACCATGCCGCCGGAGCTCTTCTCGATCTCATTGCGCGAGCCCTTCCTAAGTGACGTTGTGGGCCCAATGATATCCCAACCTGGCCCGACCGCCTTGCGATCTTGCGCAGAGCGCCGGCCTCGGGGTGGTCGCGGTCAGGGCACGGCGCGATCGTTGCGCTAGATTCTGCTGACCAGGGTCAGTTCTCTCCACAGAGGAGACTTGCCGGCCAGCGGGTCACGGAAGTTGTTGAGCGAAGATGACCGCTGCGTCGGCCAGACCACACCTGTCCTTCGCCAGAGAGTCATTCGACGCGTAGGTGCGGGGATCGCGACGCGGAACGGGACGTTCAGCGGCCCTCTCCGCCGAGCACGGACCGCGCTTCAGCCCGCGGACGGGAGGTTGGCGAAGCACAGCCGATCAAATGACGGATTGCCACTCGACTCGCCACTACTACCTATGGGAGTAGTGCCTGGGCATGCTGACTGCGCGGGCTACGGTCTTGGTTGGTTCCACGCCTGACGTTCAAAGGAGTAATCATGACATCGCCGTCGGTTGCCCGAAAGGTATCGTCGTTGACTTCTGTTTTTGCGCCAGCGATGGCACTCCTGCTCGCAGGTGGCTGCCTTAGCGGAGGAGCCGCCACGGGGACCGGCGGCAGCTCCTCGGGAGGAATCACCGGCAACGGCGGCTCTACCGCGACGGGTGGGACCACCGGCAGCGGCGGCACAACCACCTCCGGGGGCACTACCAGCACTGGCGGCACGACCGAAAAAGGGGGAACCACCGGCACGGGCGGAGTCACCGGCCCTGGTGGCATCTCCGGCAGGGATG
>PMLH01000409.1 GCA_003159055.1 Myxococcales bacterium | reverse complement strand
AGCGTCATACGCTGGCCGCCGACATTCAGGTTGTCATTGGCTATGTCCGACTGCAGTTGCGAAAGAGCGACCCCACGCCCGCGCAGGCGGTACGTGTCGTCCTCGACCTGATACTGCTTGGTGAGGCCGCCGAAACCGACAACGTCAATGACGCCTGGGACCTGCCGAAACTGCTTTTCGAGAATCCAATCCTCGACTGTCTTCAGATCGGTCAGCGAATACCCTTTGCCGACGACTTTGTAGCGATAGAGCTCGCCAATCGCGCTCCACGGTGACAGCTCGGGGGATACCCCTGGCGGCAAGCTCACGAAGTTGAGTTGGTTGAGCACCCGCTGCTGGGCCAACATGTACGAGGTGTCCCAGTCGAAGTAGCACTTCACATCGGCAAGGCCAAACAGCGACTGCGAGCGGATGTGCTGCAGGCCAGGCATGCCGACCAGGCCGNNTCCAGCCCTGCGGCTGCGCAATGATCTCGATCATAGGCGCCACCGGATTTGGATAGGCTTCGATCGCGAGCACGCTGTACGCACGCAGCCCAACCCCCACCAGGGCAAGCACCAACGCTGCGATAACCACCGGCGTGCGAACTGCGAAGGCCACCAACTTGGCGATCATGGCTAGAGCATTCCGGAAAGAAGAATTGCGCCCGAGGTAACGACCTTCTCCCCCGCGCTGATGCCGCGGATCACTGTCAGATAATCCCCACCGAGCTCCTCGTTGACCGATACCGGCCGACGCTCGAAGCGCAGCCGGCCATCGGGCGCCTTGCCGAGGTCGATGAACGCCACGGTCTGGTCACCAAGGTGAAGAATCGCGCTACGCGGAAGCGCCAAGGTCCGCTGCTGATCCACCGCCAGCGCAGCGGTCGCGTACATCTCCGGCTTGAGAGAGCGATCCTCGTTGCTCAATTTGCAGCGCACCTTGGCCGTGCGGGTGGCCGGGTCCAGCGTGTCCGAGACCCAATCGGCGGTGCCTTTGAAGACGCGGCCCGGGTACGCCACCACCTTCACCAAGCAGTCGGTTCCTTGCTTGACCCGGCCGAGATCCATCTCGAATAGGTCGGCCATCACCCACACCGTGTCGAGCTCGCCGATGGTGAACAGCTCGACCACGGTCCCGCCGGAATACTGCCCCTGCACCTCCGTGCCTGGATTCACGTTGCGCGCGATCACCTCACCGCCGATGGGGGCGCGCAGTGTGTAGTTCTGGCCGCCCTGACTCGTCCCGCCGGCACGCAAGAGCTGCGCCTTCTTGCTGGCCCGCTGGAGCTCGGCCTTCGCCTTTTCGAAGTTTCCCTGCGCGGCCTCGAGATCCCGCTGGGATCCGGCGTGGACATCGAACAATTCCTTCTGCCGTTTGAAATCCTTATCCGCCGATATGAAATCGGCGTGCGCCTTTTCCACATCGGAAGACGCGCTGCCGACGTCGGGCGATTCGATGATGGCCAGGGTGTCGCCGCGCTTGACCCGCTGCCCGGGTTGCGCCTCGATCTTGACCACACGACCGGTGACCGGGCTCATGACGTGGGAAACCTTCAGGTCGTCGAAGGTCACCCGTCCGCTCGTGACCACCAGTCCGCCAACCGGCTGCGGAGCCAACGGCTCGACCACCAACTTCGCCGCCGAAACTTGATCCTCCCACAGCCACACTTCCCCCGACGGCGGGTCAGCCGACCGCGCCTGGGTCGCCCGTCGCTCGCATGCACTGCAAAGCCCGAGCAGCAGCAAGGTAGCCGCTGTCGATGAAGCTTTGCTCATGGGCCTATCTCCACGCCGACGGCCTGCCCAATCAGAACCACGGACTGCCAGTAGTCGGACAGGTCGCCCTGGTAGTCCAGCTTGGTGGAAATCAAAATGCGTTGGGCGTCGAGGTATTCGAGCAGCGACGCAGCCCCCTTTTGATACTGAAGCTGGACCAGATCGCGCGTGCGCTTCGCGTGCTCGAGCAGCTCTCGCTCGGCGCGTTCGACGCGACTCTTCGCCGATTTGAATTGCGTGAACCCGGTCTGCACGTCGCTTTGTACCTGCGCCAGTGTCTTCGCGAATTGCGCCTTTTGCGTCGTCAGGTCGGCTTTGGCCTTCACAATCTCGCCCTGGTAGCGGTTGAAGACCGGCGGCGTCAGGGTGAAGCCGAAACTGAGAGTCGGGGGATTGATGGCGCTGGCGTAGGCGCCCTGCCCGGAAATTCCAGCCGAAAGCTCGATGTCGGGAAAACGCAGGCGCTGGCTCGATCGCACGCTCGCCTCGGCGCGATCGCGGCTTAGGCGAGCCTCGGCCAGGTCTGGTCGCTGCTTGTGGGCGAGATCCAACAGAGACACCACGCTGGCACCCTGCAAGACTTGGGGCACTTGGTAACTTGGCAGCTCCTCGTCGATGTCGAAGTCAGGCACCTTGCTGCGCGAGCCCAACATGAAAGCAAGATTCGTCTTCATCGCGGAGAGGTCCCGCTCGGCACGCTCGACCTCTTGATCGACATTCAGCTTTTCGGTCTCGATCTTCAGGACCTCGACCTCGGAGATTGACCCATGCTGATAGCGTGCACGGATGAGGTCGGCCAAACGAGCCAGGGTCTCCTGCGCCTCTCTTTGCGTGGTCAGCGCCTGCCGCGCGGCCACCGACTGCAAGTACGTTTGCCGAAGCATGCCCTCGAGGGTGCGTTTTGCGTCGGCCTCGCCCATCCGTGCCGCATCGAAGGCCAGACTCGCAACGCTGGTGCGAAGGCCGCGTTTTCCCGAGAGCGAATCGAACAGTGCCGACTGGTCGGAAACCCCAAAGCTCCACGCCAGGTCGGAGCAGCCGGGCAGCCCCCCGCAGGCGAACGACCTGCCGACACCTGCGGAAAATGCAGGGTTGGGGGCGGCGCGGGCGAGGAGACTGTCGCCCCTGGCCGACTCGACCGCGGCTTCGGCCACAATGAGATCGAGGCCATGTTCCCGGAAAAGCCGCAAAGCGTCGGCGAGACGCAAGCGGGCCGGAATGTCGAATTCACCGTCCGGCTCGCGCGCGCGAGCGGATGGCACATCAAGCCCCGAGAGCAACAGGGCCGAGAGAAGGCCAAGATAGGTGGCTTTGGAACGAATGAGAGGACCCTTTCTGATGCGCATCAATGGGTTTGCCTCGCTGGCGTCAACCGACACTGCCGTACAATTATTCCCTGCGCTGTAGTGAGGCGTCCAGTTTGTCATTGTAGCGAGCGAATCACTGGACGTTTGGACATTCGTGCTGATTTCTGCAGGGCAGGCTCCGCACGCTGCGAAAACGGCATCACGACGACGTCTCAGGTTCGCTCGCCCCCACAAACACAAAACGCGGAAGAGGTTGCCCTCTCCCGCGATTTGTTTCGCTGCGATGGAAGCCGACTACTTCTTCGCTTCCGCCTTGATCTCCTCGACCGGAATGCGCATACCGTAGAACGAGCGGTACACGAACACGAAGGCCACCATCAGGAAGGCGCCCGCGAGCGCACCCTTGAGGCCGCCGTTCTCCAGCTTGACCGCGAGCTCGACGGCGAGGAGGCCGAACAGGGTGGTGAACNNGCCACCGAGGAGGTGTCCTTGAAGGGGTCGCCAACGGTGTCGCCGACCACGCAGGCCGCATGCAACTCGGTGCCCTTCTCGTTGAGCTCGGTCTCGACCAGCTTCTTGGCGTTGTCCCAAGCGCCGCCCGCGTCGGCCATGAAGATGGCTTGGTACAGGCCGAAGAGCGCGATGGAGATGAG
>PMLH01000509.1:8872-9037 GCA_003159055.1 Myxococcales bacterium | reverse complement strand
ACCAAGGACGAGTACTTCACCACCACCTACATCGAGCGCGGTTAGACAGCCGAGCTTCGAGCCTCACCGGCGGAAAACCTGTGCTAGACACCTGATCTGAGTTCACCATGCCCACGCTCAGCCACTTGCAGCGACTCGAATCCGAGAGCATCCACATCATTCGCG
>PMLH01000509.1:8603-8840 GCA_003159055.1 Myxococcales bacterium | reverse complement strand
CGACACGACCTGGAAGTTCCGCGACATGTACGTCATGCGCGAACGCATGGCGAAAGAGTCGGGCATGGAGCTCATCGTCTACAAGAATCCCGAGGCGGTCGAGAGGAACATCAATCCGTTCACGCACGGGTCGGCGGTTCACACCGACATTTGGAAGACGCAAGGGCTCAAGCAGGCGCTCGACAAGTACGCTTTCGATGCGGCTTTCGGCGGCGCCCGGCGCGACGAGGAGAAGTC
>PMLH01000509.1:0-8580 GCA_003159055.1 Myxococcales bacterium | reverse complement strand
CCGCTCTCCAATTGGACCGAGCTCGACATCTGGCAGTACCTCTACCTGGAAAAGGTACCCATCGTCCCGCTCTACTACAGCAAGGTGCGGCCGGTGGTCGAGCGCGACGGCGCGCTGATCATGGTCGACGATGACCGCATGCCGCTGCGTCCGGGCGAGCAGCCGATGATGAAGAAGGTCAGGTTCCGCACGCTCGGCTGCTACCCGCTCACCGGCGCGGTCGAGTCCAACGCCGAGACGCTGGCCGAAGTTATCCACGAAATCGCCGCGGCTCGCACCTCCGAGCGCGAAGGGCGGGTTATCGATCACGATCAGCCATCGTCGATGGAAGCCAAGAAGCAGGAAGGGTATTTCTGATGAGCCTGGAAGACAAAGCGAGCGGTGCGACCAGCGGGCCCCAGGCCACCGTGGGTGTGGCTGCGGCCGATGCCGGGATCCGCCTGCGCATTGCCAAGAGCCTGCTGCGTTTCAACACCTGCGGCAGCGTCGACGACGGCAAGAGCACCCTTATCGGGCGCCTGCTCTGGGATTCCAAGGCGCTCTTCGACGACCAGCTCGTGGCGTTGGAAGCGGATTCGAAGAAGGTCGGCACCCGCCCGGGGGAAATCGACTACGCTTTGCTCCTCGACGGCCTGTCCGCGGAACGGGAACAAGGGATTACCATCGACGTCGCGTACCGGTTCTTCTCAACCGAGACGCGCAACTTCATCGTCGCGGACACGCCTGGCCACGAGCAGTACACCCGCAACATGGTCACCGGCGCGTCGACCGCGGATCTGAGCGTGATCCTCATTGATGCACGCAAGGGCGTGCTGACCCAGACCAAACGCCACAGCTTTCTGGTCTGGCTGCTCGGCATTCGCCATGTGGTGCTGGTGGTCAACAAGATGGATCTCGTGGACTACTCGCAGAGCGTGTTCACCAAGATCGAGGCGGACTACCGGGCTTTCGCCAAAGAACTGGGCCTGGCGGACGTCACCTGCATTCCGATCTCGGCGGTGAAGGGCGACAACGTTCTCGACCCTTCGAGCATCATGACCTGGTACCAGGGCCCGACCCTGATGGCGTTGCTGAGCAGCGTGGAGATCGACGAGACCCGCGTGCGGGAGCAGCCGCTGCGCTTCCCAGTCCAGTGGGTCAATCGTCCCCATTTGGATTTCCGCGGTTTTGCCGGCACCTTGGTGGCCGGCCGTTTGCGCAAGGGCGACATGATTCGCGTGCAGCCCTCCGGGCGAACCAGCAAGGTCACCCGCATCGTGACCTTCGATGGAGATCTGGAAGAGGCGGTGGCCGGCCAGTCCGTCACCATCACCATTGCCGACGAGATCGACATCTCGCGCGGCGACCTGATTGTGCTGGCCAACGAACCGGCGGAAATCTCCGACCAGTTCGAGGCGACCGTGGTGTGGATGAACGAAAGCCCGCTCCTGCCCGGGCGGAGCTATTTCCTCAAGATTGGCACCAAGACCGTCACCGGGACAGTGGCGCCGCTCAAGTGCCGCATCAACGTAAACACCTTGCAGAAGATGGCGGCCTCCAAGCTCGAGCTCAACGAGATTGGGGTGTGCAACATCGAGCTCGACCGGCCCATTGCGTTCGATCCCTATCAGGTCAACCGTGACACCGGCGGCTTCATCCTGATCGATCGCATCACCAACGACACCGTCGGCGCGGGCATGCTGCACTTCGCGCTCCGCCGCGCCAGCAACGTCCAGTGGCAGGCGATTGACGTGAACAAGGCAGCGCGCTCCGGTCTGAAAGGCCAGAAGCCTTGCGCGTTGTGGTTCACCGGCCTTTCCGGCTCCGGCAAGTCGACGATTGCGAACCTGGTCGACAAGAAGCTGCACAGCCTGAAGCGACACACCTACCTGCTCGACGGCGACAATGTCCGCCATGGGCTCAACAAGAACCTGGGCTTCACCGACGCCGACCGCGTGGAGAACATCCGCCGCATCGCCGAGGTGGCCAAGCTGATGGTCGACGCAGGGCTGATCGTCAGCACCGCGTTCATCTCGCCGTTCCGCGCCGAGCGGCAGATGGCACGCGGCCTGCTGGCCGAGGGCGAGTTCATCGAGATCTTCGTCGACACGCCGATCGGCGTGGCGGAGGAGCGTGATCCGAAGGGGCTCTACAAGAAGGCCCGTCGCGGTGAGCTGAAGAATTTCACCGGTATCGATTCGCCCTACGAATTTCCCGAGAATCCGGAGATCTGGATCGACACCACGACCACCTCGCCCGAGGCCGCAGCGGACACCATCGTGGCCTACCTGCAAGACCGGGGACTGCTCGAACCATGAGACGGATCTACGCCTTCAATGGCGATGCAGACGGCCTGTGCGCTTTGCAGCAGCTTCGGCTCGCGGCAGGGCAGGGTGCCGAGCAGGATGTGCTGGTCACCGGGGTCAAACGCGACATAGCCTTGCTGGAGCGGGCCCTGGTGGCGTCGGGCGACCTCTGCACCGCTCTCGATGTCTCGCTCGACGTGAATCGCAAGGGGCTTGTCGCCGTGCTTGCGGCTGGCGCCTCCGTGCAGTACTTCGACCATCACTTCGCGGGCGAAATCCCCCAGAGTGACAAGCTGGAAGTCCACATCGACCCAAGTCCGAAGGTGTGCACGAGCATCATCGTGGATCAACACTTGGGTGGGCGTTTTCGGCCCTGGGCGGCCGTCGGCGCGTTCGGGGACAGCTTGGTCGAGGAGGGCCAGGCTGCGGCCAAGGCTGCCGGCGTTGGCGAGGCGGCCACCCTGCAGCTGCGCGAGCTTGGGCTCGCCATCAACTACAACGCCTATGGCGAAACCATCGCGGATCTCCACGTGCCGCCGGTCGACCTTGCGCACGAGATGTTGCCCTACGTGGACCCGCTCGACTTCGTGAAAGCCTCGCCCACCTTCCGCCGCCTCGCCGACGGATTCCACCAGGACATGGAGCTGGCCCGGCGACTGGAGCCGCTTCGCAAAGTGCCAGGCGCGATTCTCTTCGTGCTGCCCGACGCCGCCTGGGCGCGCCGGGCGAGTGGAACGCTCGCCAACGATTTGGCCAAAGCCCACCGGGGCAGCGGGGTCGCCATCGTGTCGCCGAAGAAAGAGGGCGGCTATTTGGTTTCCATTCGAGTGCCGAGCGAATCGAAGGTTTCGGCCGAGGAGTTTTGCCGGCGTTTTCCGACCGGGGGCGGACGGCGGACGGCCGCAGGCATCAACCATCTTCCCAGCGCGGAGCTTGACGGTTTTGCGCTTTCGTTCGAGAACCAGTTTCGCGCCGGCTAGGGCGCATCCATCAGCCAGGAGCTCGCCATGGACAGCATGCTTTCGAGGATGGGCCACGTCTACCGCGTGTTGCGCCGCACTTTCGGCATCAGGGTCGCGCCGATTTTCATCGCAATAGTCTTTTGCGGGATTCGCATCGTGGTCGGAATTGGAATGGTGCTCGATCACCTGTTCTTCCCGCAGCTGCGCAAGGTCCGCGCGAACCGTCCCATCGTGCTGGTCGGCAACCCACGCACTGGCACCACGTTCCTGCAGCGGTTCCTAGCCGACGAAGGTTTCGGATCAGGCATGGAGCTGTTCCTGATGCTCTATCCGTCACTCATCATCCAGAAGCTGTTCAAGCCGTTCTTGCCGCTGCTCGAAAAGATCAGCCCCGCGAAGTTCCACGCCACCAAGGCGCACGACACCAGCCTCACCTCGGTAGAAACCGACGACGTCGCTGTGCTCTTCCGCTACCTCGACGGATTGTTCCTCTATGGCTTCTTCCTGTCGTTCGACGAGGAAGATCGCCTGCCGCTGGTCGATCCGCAGGTGCGCGACACCTTGAAGCGTGATCTGGCATGGCTTGAAACGCTCTGGCGCCGCAGCCTGGTGGTGCACAAAGCGGATCGCAACATTGCCAAGTTGTTTTCGCTGGCGGTCCGGTTGCCGCAATTCCTTGAGCGCTTCCCCGAGGCGCAGATCCTGTACATGGCGCGCGATCCGCTGTCTATCATCCCCAGCGCCAACAGCCTGATGCTGGGCGTGCTCGACAAGGCCTTCGGTTTTTGGTCCCTGCCCGAGCCTGTGCGCAAGCGCTGGCTCGATCGCATGTACCAGGCGTGGATCACGCTCTTGCGCCGGTTTCACGACGATTGGACCAGCGGCAAGATCGATCAGAAGCGCGTCTTCGTGGTTCGCTACGACCGGATGATGGCGGACTTCGAGGGCCTGATGGACGAGATGTGCAAGTTCCTCGGGCACGAAATGACGCCCAAGCTGCGCGAGACCGTGGCCAAGCTCGGCGAAAAGCAGCGCAAGTACGAGTCCGAGCACAAGTACAACCTGGAGAAATACGGCCTCACCGAAGAGCAGATCCGCCGCGACTGCGCGTTCTTCTACGACACGTTCCTGCCGCCGATGGAATTTTCAGCCCGCTCCGCGCAAAAAGGGTAGCGACCCGGAGGGGCTACAGGGCTAGCTTGCGCAGGCGCAGGGCGTTTGCGATGACGGAGACGGAGGACAGGCTCATGGCTGCGCTGGCGATCATGGGGGAAAGTACGAGCCCGAACACCGGGTACAAAGCGCCCGCCGCGATCGGAATCGTGAAAGCGTTGTAGAGGAAGGCGAAAAGCAGGTTCTGGCGAATGTTGCGGTCGATGGCGCGGCCCAGGCGGCGCGCCCGGGAGATCGCGCGTAGGTCACCCTTGACCAGGGTGATGCCCGCACTTTCGATGGCCACGTCGGTCCCATCGCCCATGGCTAGGCCGACGTTCGCCTCGGCAAGAGCCGCGGCGTCGTTGATGCCGTCGCCGGCCATTGCGACCACGCGACCCTGACTACGCAGGCGTTTGATGGCCTCCCCTTTTTCTTGGGGCGAGACTTGCGCGATCACTTCGTCGATCCCGACCTGTTTCGCGATAGCTTCTGCCGCTGATTGGCTGTCGCCGGTCAGCATCACGATGCGAAGTCCCTCCTTGCGCAGGTTGGCGATGGCTGCGTGCGCATCGGCTTTGACCGAGTCGGCCAATTCGAGAAGTCCCGCCAGCTTGCCGTCGACGGCAACCAAAATGTGCGCGTGACCCAAGCGGCCGATCTGTTCGATCTCAGTTGCAAGGTGGCTGCAATCCACACCGGATTCACCCAGGAGCTTGGCGTTGCCGGCCAGAACCTTGCGACCTTCGACCACGCCAAAGACGCCTCGGCCTGCCTGGTTTCCAAACCCATGAACCTCGGCCATCGCGATGCCCCGCTTGCGTGCTTCCGCTGTCACTGCCGTTGCAAGCGGATGCTCGCTGTTGCGTTCCAGGCTCGCCGTCAAGCGAAGCACATCGTCGGCGGGCATGTCTCCGGTCGGCAAGACCCTGGCCAGGCTTGGCCTACCAGTCGTCAGTGTCCCGGTCTTGTCCAGCACCAAGGTGTCGACGTGGGCCATGGTTTCGATGGCCTCCGCGCTCTTCACCAGCACGCCTGCTCCCGCTCCGCGGCCCACGCCGACCATGATCGACATCGGCGTGGCGAGGCCCAGCGCACACGGACAGGCGATGATTAGCACCGCGACTGCGGCAACCAACGCGTAGGCGAGGCGCGGCTCGGGACCCAAGGCCGACCATGCGGCGAAAGAAGCAAGCGAGATGGCGACGACGATCGGAACGAACCAGCGCGATACGCGGTCAGCGAGGCGTTGCGCGGGCGCGCGGCTGCGCTGGGCCTTCGCGACGTAGCTGACGATCTGGGCCAGCATGGTCGCCGAACCCACGCGGTCGGCGACCATGACAAAGCTGCCGTTGCCATTGATCGTGCCGCCGGTTACTCGGCTGCCTTTGCTCTTCTCGACCGGCATGGGCTCGCCGGTGAGGGCCGATTCGTCGACCGTGCTTTCGCCGCTGTCCACCATGCCGTCGACGGGGATCGCCCCGCCGGGGCGAACCCGTAAGCGGTCGCCCTTGCGAACATACTCGACGGCGAGGTCGGCTTCGCGATTGTCGCTGGTCACGAGAAGTGCGTTCTTCGGAACCAGGCGCAGCAGTGCCCGAATAGCACCGCCGGTGGCACGACGGGCGCGGCCTTCGAGGACCTGGCCCAGGAGCACCAGCGCTGTGATGACAGCAGCCGGTTCGAAATAAAGCGGAGGCGGCTGGTCCGGCTTGCGGAAGGCAGCCGGTAGTAGGTTGGGGGCCAATGTGGCGGCGACGCTGATAGAAAACGCAGCCAGCACGCCCATGCCGATCAGGGTGAACATATTCGGACTGCGCCTGCGCACGGAATTCCAAGCGCGGACCAGCAGCGGCCAGCCGGCCCAGAAGACCGCTGGCGTGGCGAGGCACAGTTCTGCGAAGGCGCGCACGCGGTCCGGCAGGACGTGCGTGGCGCGATGGCCGATGGCCATTTCCGCCATTCCATAAGCAAGAAGCGGCGCGGCCAGGACCAGCGCGACCCAAAACCGGCGGGTCATGCTGGCCAGCTCGGGATCGGGTGCTTCTTCCAGCGTGATGGTTTCAGGTTCAAGCGCCATGCCGCACTTCGGGCATGCCGCGGGAACCGGACTCGATACTTCCGGATCCATGGGGCAGACGTAGCGCGGGCCGGACGAGGTCTGCGCCGGACGCGATACCGGCCCGGGCGCCGTCGGTGGCATCGCAGCCGCAACTCCCATCGGCGCGGCAGCGGGGGCTGGGCGCATCATGCGCGGCTTGCCCAGAGAAACCAGGCCACCGCCCATGCCGGCCGATCGATGGTCAGCCGCCAAATAGCGCGCTGGATCGGCGATGAAGCGCGCACGGCACGAAGCCGCGCAGAAGTAGTACGTCGTGCCCTGGTGCTCGTGCTGTCCCTTGGCGCGAGCGGGATCGACCAGCATGCCGCAGACCGGATCCTTATGGCCCATATTGGTTAGAGCCGCAGTCTGCCATCTGGATTCGCGATGCTCTATAGGTCGTTGCCACCGAGGCCTTCGATGGTCTGCGTATCGATGGTGCGGCTATCAGCGCGAGCAACGTCGGCGCCTCCCGCGTCTGGGCGGGGCCCGCCCACGGGCGTGGTGACGACCCTCGTGCCGTCGGCATACCCGGCCAGGGCGGCCTTCACCACTTTGCCCGACTCGCTGGGCGTGCCGGTCCAGTCGACGATCAGCGACGGGAAGGTGCAACCGTTGACGTACCAGGCCCAGGCGGTCCAAGAAGCACCGTGCGCGTCCGCATAATCGACGAGGGCCTGGTTGTAGGTTGTCGGATCGTCCGTGGAGCATTGGGTGGAGCCGAATTCCGTCACAATGACGGGATCGGTTTCCGTTAGGTAGCCCCACGCGCGATCCCAGTCGGCCGGCTGCTTGTCCCCGTAGTCGTACGGGTGCGTGGCGTACACGATGTCTTCTCCCTTGATTCGGTGGGTATCGACGCCGCTGAGGTCATAGGCCCAACCGATCCCGCCGGCGATCACGATATTCTTGGCACCCGTGGAACGGACGGTGTCGTAGAGCTGCTGCATTCCGACCGCGGTGAAGGTCACGGTCTGCGCCTGCTTGGTAGAGCTGTCGTAGTAGTTGTCGACCACATCGCCGCCGTTAAGCCACGCATCCCACGAGATGTTCTTCGGTTCGTTGTAAAGCTCGAACAGCACGCGTTCGTCGTCGATGAAAGTTTCGGCCACGCTCTTCCAGAACGTGAGCGAATTCTGATCTGCCATCGCTTGCTGATCGGGTTTAATCGTCAAATCACCGCGATCTGACCAGTGCAGATCGAGAATGACGTCGAGGTTGGCTTGTTTCGCCCATTCCACGGTTTGCAGAACGGTTTGCCGGTAGCCTTTTTGACTCGCGGTACGCAGCCAGAAATCCTGGTTGAGCCCAATGCGGACCACGTTCGCCTTCCAGCCCGCCATGGTCTGGAAATCGCCTTTCGAAAGGTTTTCGCCGCTGGTCGACCACTCCAGCGTGGGACGGTCGACGCCGTGGAAGATGTGCGGCTGCTCGTTCTTGTCGAGGACTTGGTTTCCGACCACGTGGTAGCCGGGTTTGACGCTGAAATCGCGCACGAGCGTCGGGGGATCCGAGGCGCAAGCGCCGAGCAGCAGGCACAGGATGAAGGGAGCGAACCGGCACGGGTGAATCATGCCGACATGGTAGCAGTTCCGCACATTGGGCGGAATGCAGACGTGTGCGCGAAACGCGGACGTCGGCCGGCGTTCTGCGGCTATTCGACGAAGAAGCGATACACGATCGTGTTCTGGTACGTCTGCCCCGGCGCGAGCGCGACGCTCGGAAAGCTCGGCTGGTTTGGCGTGTCGGGAAAGTGCTGGGGTTCGATGCAGAAAGCAGAACGCTTCTGGTATCGCCAGCCGCCCTTGCCGACGATGGTTCCGTCGAGGAAATTGCCCGTGTAGAACTGCGTGCCGGGCAGGGTGGACAGGACTTCCATAGCCCGTCCGGAGGTTGGCTCGAGGGCGCGCGCGACCAGGCCCAGGTTCCCCGGTGGTTTGGTGATGACCCAGTTGTGGTCGTAGCCACCACCCAGGCGAATCTGCTGCTCGTCAGCGTCGATGCGTGCCCCGACGGCGGTCGGCTTGCGGAAGTCGAACGGTGTTCCGGCAACGGGGCGAAGCTCGCCGGTGGGGATCAG
>PMLH01000034.1 GCA_003159055.1 Myxococcales bacterium | reverse complement strand
AGCACGGTGAGAAGGTCGATGGCGTGCTTGGCCATGGGCAAGTTACGCGCAGGTTTCTTGCCATCGGGATCTTCTGATTGGCCAAGGTACATGATCGCCGAGCTGCCAAGCGACAGCACCAAGGTGGCGAAGTCGGCGGGCGGTAGCGAGCGTGGCGGCTCAGGTGCGGGACTCGGGGCCTCCGCGGGCTTGTCTGAAACCGCCGACGGCTCTGCCGACGGTTCCGACTTGGGCTCGCCACTCGGGTCGAACGCGCGGCGGTCGGTCACGGTGAAGTTCCCTGTCTTCTGCTCGGAGTCAGCCATGGCACGCTAGCGTACGCAGGTGTTGTCCCAGTTTCAACCCTGCGTTCTAGCCGCGTCTATTCCTGGGCGGCGGGGGGATTATTTTCCGACTCGGGCGGGATCGTGTTGTTGCCCGCGTCGGGCAGCGACTTCAGATACCGCTCGTAGTCCTTGCGGGTAATAAGCCCGCGCTTGATGTTGCGTTCGACGGTGCGAAGATCGAACAATCGAGCATCCTTGACGTCTTCCTCACGAGTCATGGAGGAAGTGGTTAGCGAAGACCGGGGGGCAAGTCAAGGGGCGTGCGTTTTTCCGACGGAACGAAGGGTGCGCTAAAGTCGCTCGCGGCGGCCCAAGGCGACGACCGGCGCGGCTGGGCACGCGGTCACGAACTGGAGGGTAGCGCTGCCATTCAGACTACGGGCATTATCACAGGACTTGCCGTAGAGGACCACAGAGGTATCGCGATCGTCAAAGTCCCAGCCATCCTGGTGCGACGTGTCTTGGGGAATCCGATTCTCGGCAAGCAGGATCGCGACATTGTTCGGCCACGCCACCGAGCCCGGCAGGGCGAAGCTGCAGCTCGTTGCTTGCGCGCCGAGCGCGCCGAGCGCGGCGACCAGATCGGCCGTGCCGTTGACCGGGTAGTAGGCCGGTTGTCCCGGTGTGGTGTTGGGGATTCCGCCGAGATTCGCCATGTCGACGAAGAGCTGCTGTCGACCGTTCGGCTGGAGGTTGCCGGTCGTCGCGGGCAGGGCGATGCCGGCAACCGCCACCGGGATGCCGAGCACGCTGGCCACGTGGGCCACGGTATCCTTGGTGCGGGCGTAGTCCAACGTGGATGCACCGTCGCACAGGGCATCGCTGGCGCAGGTTGGCTCGCCTCCCGTCGCCAGCACGATGTATTTCGAAGTGCTGGTCGTCCGCGCGAGCAGCGAATTCGCCGCCTGGACCAGCGCCCGCGCGGTCGGCGTACCAACGCCCGTCGGTACGCTCTGGGCAAGCGTCGCGGCGATGGCTTGCGAGGATTTCGTGGCCGGTGCCACTTCGACGACGGGTGCGAGATCGTCCGCCGGCATCTGGCAGCAGGCCGTGTCGCCACTCGATTTGGGGAACAGCATCATTCCCCACGCCGTCGCATCCTGGCTGGCAAGGACCGCGCTCTCGATCGCCGCGACAGTCGCGTTCCATTTGCTTGTGCCGTCGGTCGCGATGGCGTTCGCCATGGCCACGGACCGATCGAGCACCAGCAGCACCTCGGCTGGCCGTGGGAAAAGGGTCGTGGTTGCCAGCGAGCAAATCGGGTCGGGCGAAGGCTGAACGCCGGCCTGGCCGCCATCCACCGAGGTCGCATAGGCCGCAGCGTCGATCATGAAAACGGGGGGCTGCGCGGCATCCGACTTGACCGAAACGGCGCCCGCATCGAGATTCGGGCTCGCGCCAGGATTGCTCACGCGGTCGCTGCTGACTCCGCAACCCACCAGGCAAGACGTGGCTGTCAGAGCCAAGAGGAATCCGCGGGATCGGCTACCGCGCTGCGGACTGGAAGGTGTCATCGGAACCATGAATCGCGCCTAGGTATCCATCCACGATGACATGGCATCGTGGCCAAGTCATCCGGCGCGACCCCAAGCAGGTAAGCGCTGTCACAGGCGCGCGGCAAGCCCCGAGCTGCGGATTTCTCCCGCTGCGTGCGCGCGAGACCGCGGTGTAAAGAAGCTTGCGGGTGAGCAGGAGGAAGAAGTGATATTTTCACTCGATGCTGCCAAGACGCTCTGCCATGAAATCTGTACGGCGCGTGCTTGCGTTCGGAGTGCTGCTGACGCTCGGATGCGCTGACGACGGAAACGCGCCGAACGCCCACAGCACGGGCGGGTCCTCTGCGACCGGCGGCTCGATGGGAACGGGCGGGTCCTCTGCGACCGGCGGCTCAACGCCGACTGGCGGATCGTCAACGACCGGAACTGGTGGTACAAACAAGGGAAGCGGCGGCACAGCCGGCACAAGCAGCGACGCCGGGCCCGATAGCGGCTCGTCGAACGACGCCAGCGCAGACGGCAGAGGCACCGGCGGCAGAGGCTCCGGTGGCAGTTCAAGCTCCGGAGGCGTTGCGGGCAGCACCGGCGGAGCTGGTGGCGGTACCGGCGGCAGCACCGCGCCTTTCTCCTGCGGCGCCCCGAAGCCCGCGCAGGCCCCGTCAGGCGTCACGCCCATGCGAGCCATCGATGGGTTCGTGACCCGCACTGGAACCACCCTTTCTCTGTGCGGACAGCCGTTCCAAGTTCTCGGAACCAACCTCTACTATCTTCAATCGTACTCGGTCTACGAGGCAAACAATCTCCGGACGGTCGCGAACGGTCTCGACGACGCGGTCACGATGTCTCTGTCGGTGGTCCGAACCTGGGCATTCAACGACAGCAAGGACACGAACGATAGCGCCACCATCCGTTCAGCGCCTGACGCGTACCTTGAACGCGGGCTGGTGGGGCTCGACACCGTGGTCGCGGAAGCCAAGAAACGCGGCCTTCGACTGATCATGACCCTGGCCAACTACTGGGACGCCTACGGCGGNNGATCGCGAACGAAATGCGCTGCAAAGCATGCACCGATGCTAGCGCTCCGGTGGGCGTGATCGACAGTCTGTCAAAGTTCCTCAAGACCGTATTCCCCAATCACTTGATTGCCGACGGCGGCGAAGGCTTCGACGACACGCCATCGAATTGGGGGCCGCTCAGCAACACGTATCCGGTGAGTGGCTTCGAGCACATGAGCTTCTCGAAGATAGCCCAACTCTCCGCCCTGGACATGCTCAGCTACCACTACTATCCAGACCCGAACTACTGGAATCTCAACATCACTGATTCCGCGACCGTTGCCAGCGACGCCAAGAGTTGGGTCGACGGCCACGCAGCCCTCGCCAAGGCCGGCGGCAAGGTCGCCTACTGGGGCGAATTTGGAGTCGACGGCACGCTGTCCACCAACGACCGAGACGCCGCCCGTGCGCCTATTTACGACAACTGGCTGTCGACCTTCTTCGCCACCACGGACAACAACTCGGTGGTGACGTTTTGGCAACTGGTTCCGCAAAGCCGCGGCGCCGACGACGGCTTCGCCTGCATCCTGGGCCGCGATCCCAAGACTGTTTCGGTGTTCGAGAAGTACGCGCAACCGCGCGCCCCGCGCGGAAACTAATTGGGTGCAGGTTCCCCACGCGCTGGTCGACTTGTCAGTCGATAAGATGCACGCCTGCGAGCCGGCTGAGCAAATTTGGGATCTGGAAGCAGTCTCCCTTCCAACGTTGCCGACTACAGCCTAGCCTTTGGACGGCGACTCGTCCTCGTTGCGCCGCAGCTGCTGCACGCATTTCGGAGGGTCGGCGATCCAAAATGCAAGGTACTCGGCACGAAGCGAGAGGATCCCTGAGGCGCGACGCTGGAGACTTCCATCTTGAGTCAACCGCCAGGACCAAGGCCGCAATGGTGGTTCTGGTTTCACAATCCATCGCGGGTTCGTAGCCCCCTCAACCTCGGGAGTGATCATGTTGCGTTCAATTCAATCCATGGCCTTTCTCGGAATCCTCCTAGTCACAGACGCAGCGGCAGCAGCCGAACCAGGCGCACCAGCCTCGAATGGCAGCCTCTTGGACGCTTCACCTGACCCGGTGGCCATACCCGCACCGCCGCCACCGGCGGCCGAACCCGAGGCCGCGCGGGTCCCGGCGGCCAAGAAGGCCAGGACCATCGCGGGCGCCGGCCTCGACAGCCAGAGCCTGAGCTACTCCTCCGGCAATACCGAGGCGGTCGAATCGACNNCCGGCTACCTCAAGAGCGCCACGGGTAGTACGGACCCTGGCTACACCGCCAGTGAGCTCCAATTCCATGCCCCCGCGGTCACGCCCGATGCCAACTACACCCGCTGGGACTTCACCGGCGTCAGCCCGGGGCCGTGGGCAGAGCTCTTCTTTCAGTACGGCAACCAACGGGTCATGATGACCACGACCGTTGCCAGCTACAACATCACCGGGGGCGGGTGGCGCGAATTGCAAGACCAGCTCGGCATCGACCGCGCCTTCTTGACCCTGAAGTTCCCTG
>PMLH01000478.1:7607-16946 GCA_003159055.1 Myxococcales bacterium | reverse complement strand
AGATATCGTCCTTCCGGATGGTGTGGTTCTAGGTGTCGCAGACGTACAGATTGGTTCCGTCAGTCGTGATGCCGGCAATATCGTTGAAGCGGGCAGCAGAGCCATGCCGTCCGTGGAGCCCGGCAGCCCCGGACTGCCAACAATGGTCGTGACTGCACCGGTACTGATCACTATCTTTCGGATCGTGTTGTTGCCATAGTCCGCCAGAAAGAGGTTTGTGTTGTCGGTCGCGATGCCGGAAGGTCTGAAGAAGCGAGCCGCAGAACCTGTGCCATCCGTGGAGCCCGATACTCCAGCGCTGCCTGCGATAGTGGTGACCACACCAGTGCTGATCACGATCTTGCGGATGGTGCTATTCCCCGAGTCCGCCACATAGAGATTCGCGCCATCGGTCGCGATGGTGTTTGGAAGGTTGAAGCGGGCTGCGGAGCCTGTGCCGTCTGCCGAGCCCGATATCCCGGCGCTGCCGGCTATTGTGGTGACTGCACCGGTGCTGATTACCATCTTCCGGATGGTATGGTTGTATGTGTCTACCACATACAGATTCGTACCGTCGGTTGCAACAGAGTATGGATAGTTGAAGCGAGCGGCAGAGCCTGTACCATCCGCCGAGCCTGGCATCCCGGCGCTGCCTGCGATAGTGGTGACCGCACCAGACAATTTGAGAGGAGTGCCATGACCGGTCAAGCAGGTACCGACCGTGTCCGCGGAAGCGTCCACATCGCACGCACGCGTGCCCGTACCACAGCTCGAAACTGCATCACCGCTCGTGGTGCTTGGACCGTCGACCGGGACGTCCAATGAGACATTGCCAGCGTCATGCGTGCCACCAGCCAAGCCGGTATCAACCTGGCTGCCATTGGCCGGGCCCGCATCAGGGGAGGGAGCGGTCGCGCCGTCGAATCCCCCATTGTTGCTCCCACACGCCGCGAGCATCGGACGTGTGGAAGCACTTCGTGCGGTCGGGCTGCGAGATCCGCATTCCACCGGCAATGCCTTCTCTGTGCGAGCATCCCCGAGCTGGAGCTCCTCCGCCGAGGTAGACTGCGTACCATGCTCAACACGCGCCCGACCGGCCCCGTTGCCCGCCATGCGATTGGCATGGTATCGATCACCTTCCTCCTGCTCGCGGTGCCGGGTGCCTGCGGCGGCGGCAACGCCTCCTCGGGGGCCCACTTCGACGAAAGCGTCTGTCCCTTCGTCGTGGACGCGAGCCAGGTTCAGGGAGTGACTATCCGTTGCGGGGTCCTGCACACGCCAGAGGTGCACGCCTCGCCGTCGCGCTACATCCAGGTCCCGGTTCTCATCTTCAAGGGAAGGAACCCAAGCGCACCGCCCGTCGTCAACCTCAGCGGCGGTCCTGGCCAATCGTGGGCGGACCTCGGCCTCGACACGTTCACCGCCAGCGACACGCAATCGCTCCCCATGGACATGGTCTTCATCGAACAGCGGGGCACCGGCCTTTCGCGCCCGCGGCTCGACTGTCCCCCGCAAGGCAGCAACGAATCCAACGCAAGCTTTGGCGCGCATTGCACATCAGCCATGCAGGCGCAGGGCACGAACGTGGCCGCCTATAACGTGCAAGAGATGGCCGAGGACGTGGCCACCTTCCAGTCGGTGCTCGGCTATCCGAGGATCGCCCTCGACGGGGTCTCGTACGGCACGGCGTGGGGCCTACAAATTCTGCGGGCGCACAGCGCGATCGTCAGCTCCGCGATCCTCGACTCGGTCGTCAACCCGACCATTCCCACCTTCAGCGCAGGCGCCTCGGCCACCGACGCTGGCTTCACCGCGGCGTTCGCGGCTTGCGCGTCGGACAGCGCCTGCAGTGGCGCCTACGGCGACCTGAAGTCGAAGATGGCGGCCGCCCTCACGAGCCTCAAGGCCAAGCCGCTCACGGTGGCCGGGACCAAGACCACCTACGACGACTGGGCGATGTTTGGCGACGCCGTCGTGGTCCTGGCCTTCACGCCGAACCTCTTGCCCCGAATGATCGCTGCGGTCACGGCGGCCATCGCCAGTGGCGATGGGCAGCTCCTGTACGACGCCGACCTCAACGCCATCGTCGGTAGTGACACGCAGGCGCTCTTGGGATACGCCACAGGTCAGTACTTCTCGGTGGTGTGCACCGACAACCAGTTCGTGACCGGCAATGAGGTCCGGAGCGATCTCGCCAAGGTAAGCCCGGCCTTCAGCCCCTATCTCGATTCCACCGGCGACCTCCAGGTCTGCCAGATGTGGGATTACCAGCGGCGCAGCGTCACCGACTACTCGGCGGTGACGAGCCCGGTGACGACGTTGCTGGTTTCCGGCTCGTTCGATCCGCTCACCTCGCCGGACTGGGCCCAGCTGGCCTCGACCACGCTCTCGAACGGATACTGGGTCGAGTTCCCAGGGTTGGGACATGATGAGGGGGCTTCGACCGACCCCTGCCCGGAGGGCATCCTGTCGCAATTTCTGTCGTCTCCGGGCGCGCCGGACACGAGTTGTGTGCAGTCGATGACCGTCGCCTTCTCCGCCCCGGCCGCCCCGATCACCGTGGTGATCGCAGCGCAGGGCGGGGCCAGGCTGCCCGCCGCCCACGCCGCAGGGCCGGGTCTGGCCGACCGCCTGACGATGCGGTCACGAATCGACAACTTGCTCGCACGTCGTCACCTCCAGCGGCGGATGGTGGAGCTGATTCGGCTGGCCCGGTAGGCCGTCCTCAGCGCCAGGGCCCGCCACGACCTAAAGGCCGCCGCCGTCGCAGGCAAGCAGCCACTCTCCTCCCGGCTACAGCGCAAGGCTGAGCAGGAAGACCCCGCCATTGCCGCCCGCAACGTATCCGTACGACCCGGAGATGGTTATGCTCGTCGGCGTTCCCACAGCCGTCTCACCACACTTGCCTACGACCTTCGGAGCCGTCGGATTGGAGACATCCATGATGCTTAGGCCAGGGCCTTGGCCGGCTACATAGAGATACTTGTTGTGCAGGGCCAGGGCGTTGATCGGTGTGACGGCTCCCGATGAAGAAACCAGCGACGGAGCAGTGGGTGTCGAGACGTCGAAGACCGAAAGCCCGCTGCGGCCGCCGTAGTAGGCATAGCCGGGAGAGACGGCGATGGCAGCCCCCCAGTCGGCGCTCGTCCCGGTGCCGACCAAGAAGGGACTCGACGGTGAGACGACGCTGTAGATATCCAGGCCGTCTGCTGTGGCGGCGTAGACCAGCGTTCCATCGGTCGCCAAATCTTGGAGGAAGTTGGTGTCGAGATAGCCTCGGGCCACCGTAGCCGCCGGGTTCGTAACATCGAATACGTTGAAGCTCCAGAATCCTGCATAGAGATTGTTCCCGACGAGCAGCAGGGTGTCGATCTCGGGAGAGTGGTCCGATGTCGCAGGGGTGGCGACAATCTGCGGGCTGGCAGGATTGCTGACGTCGATGACCTTGATGCCGCCGGCGCCGTCGGCGAGGTAGAGGTCGCTTCCGCTGATGGCCAGCCGCGTGGCGTTCGTTGTCGGCAAGGCGCCCAACGCCTTGGGTGGCGAGCTCGTCAAATCGACGATTTCGATGCCGTACTTTCCTTCCGCAACGTAGGTGCGGCCGCCGCTCGTGACGACGTGATTGGCAAGCGGGGCTGGGTAATAGGCGACGAGACTGCAAGGGCTGCCGGACGGCGGGAGGGTTCCCCCGTCTGCGCTCGGGCTGCCGCCGATGGCTCCGGCGTCGATGGGCGAGACCTCTGGGCCAGACCCGGCGTCGGTATTGCGGACCAGCACCATGGAAAGGTCGAGAATGATGACGCCGGCATTGCCTGCGGCAACGTAGCCATACGATCCAGAAATGGTGAGGTTGTTGGCGCTTCCGACCAAGGTCTCGCCGCACTTGCCAAGCACCTTGGGCGCCTTCGGGTTCGACACGTCGACCATGGTCAAGCCGGGGCCCTGGCCGCTCACGAAGAGGGTCGTCCCCTGCGTGGTCTTGGCATTGATGGAGCTGATCGCGCCTGAGGAGGCCACGAGAGACGGTGTGGACGGAGACGATACGTCGAACACGGAAAGCCCGTTCTGCCCCCCGAGATAAGCGTAGCCGGAAGAGAGCGCGATGGCATGGTCCCAATCGCTGTTCACGCCGTGGGCGATGACGAACGGGCCTGCCGGCGAGACGACGCTGTAGGTCTCCAGGCCGTTGGCAGTTGCCGCATAGACGACCGTTCCTTCGACAACCAGGTCCTCCACGAACGTGCTGTTGAGCGATCCCTTGCCCACCGGTGCCGAGGGCGTGGCGACATCGAAAATGCTCAGCCCGACGTATCCGCCATAGAGATATCCTCCGCTCAAGGCGAGGGTTTGGAGCTCGGACGGACCGATGCTCGGCAGGGTCGGCGTGGCAACGAGCTTGGGGCTCGCAGGATTGGTGACATCGACGACCTTCAGGCCGCCGCTGCCATCGGCGACATAGAGGATGTTGCCGTTGATCGCGAGCTTGGTGGCGTTGGTGGTCGGCAGCGATCCCGCCAAGCTGGGCTTGGCCGGATTCGTGACGTCGAGAATGCTGATGCCTTCCTTGCCGTTGGCGACATAGGCGTAGCCACCGCTTGTGACCACGTGATTGGCCTGCGTGGTTGGAAACAAACCGACCAAGCCGCATGCGCCTATCGGCTTGGCATCCGAGACGGCAGCGTCGGCATGGCCGGCATTCGCGCCACCGGAGCCACCCTGGCCCCCAGTGCCGATGGCGCCACCGCTAGCCAGGCTTCCACCGAAGCCCAGCACGGTTGCACCGCCGCTGCCCAAGACGGGCATGCCAGCATCGGGGATCGCTCCGTTGCGGTACGCGGCAACCTGACTGGTTCCGGTGCAGTTCTTGGTGAGGCTCGCGCGGGTCCAGACGTCGGTCCCGGTGATCGAAGTGCCGTCCTGGGATATGGTTGCTGTGACGTTGCCTTTCGTCATCCCGTCTCGCGAGATGGATGTGCCAGTGACTGTGCGACCGGAGATAGTCCCGGTGACGGTTTCGCTCTCAGAGGTCATGGTATAGGAGCAGCCATTCTGCATGGTCACGGCCATCCAGGTGTTGGTCGAGACAGGATCGCCGCATTGGGTGTTGTCATCGATCGAAGTCACGCTCCAGGATCCCGAAAGGTCGAGGCAGGTGCCGGCCCCACCGCTCGATCCTCCACCACAGGACGGGAACAAGCACAGGGTGAGCAACGATAGGACAAACCAAGGCGCTCGCGCTTTCATCAGATTCCCTCCATGAGCAGTCAGCTGGTCAGAAGCTTGGCCCAGCTTCATCCTGGAACAGGTGCAACCGGGCGGCCCCTTCGCTGGCAGTACGGTCTTCCCAAAGGCAAATCATGTCAAGACCGCGCCCATCGCTCGGACGCATCCCGTGGATAAGGAAAGGACCACCCAAGTTCAGAAAAGGGGAACTCGGATGGTCCTGGGCCGGTGCTGCGATGGAGCTCACCCGTCTTGTAGCGTCCGGCGGAACGTGGATTTCTTTAGGCTAATTCTCGTTATCTATTTTCCACCTCCTCACCTGTTCAGATGCCCCACGCGAGCCCCGGTTTCCCGTCGGTGACGGCCTCGCAGTCGAATGAACTGGAGGTTTCACCCAGGTATCGGGGACGTCGCACAGTTGACGGAATCGCGCATTTCGGTGAAAAGACCTTCATGCTCTCGTGGCACGGGCGTGCCTTCGGCCCGCGGCAAAAAATCGTGACCCTGGCGCTCGCCCTCGGCGCGGCCGTGACGCTGCTTTCGGCGTCGCTTTTCGCGGTGCCGGTCGAGGTGCGGGTGCCGGTGGTGAAGGAGCACGGCAAGGCGGATCCGCCGGCGGCCGCGCGGTTCTCCCACTGGCAGCATGACCAGTTCCAGTGCTTCGACTGCCACCCATCGCTGTTTCCGCGCACGCGCAAGGGCTTCACCCACGAAGACATGGACGAAGGCAAATTCTGCGGCGCCTGCCACAACGGCAAGGTCGCTCCGCCGACCAGCGGGGCACGTGCCGTGTGCAAAACCTCGTGTCACATGCCATGACGGTAACGCATTGGGGAACCCTCGCATGCTTCGCCTTGCTGTCGGCGTTTGGAACCGCACGCGCGGTGGCGTCGGAAGAGAACGAAACGGGCGGCGACAACGCTGGCGAGAAAGCTCAGGATTCCCGGACGCAAGGCAAGCCCGAAGGCGACGACCACGACGACGACGAACCTGCCAAGAGCGGCCCGGCCGGCTACCGACTGCCGGGCGGCATCCATCTCGGCGGCATGTTCGACGTCGCCTACGAGCGCACGGACCGTTCGGCCGATCTCACCAGCGGCAAGAACGCCTTCCGCAGCTATCACCACCTGCTGTTCCTTTCGCGCCAGGGCGACGACATCCCCATCGGCTTTGATGCCGAGGTGCTCTCGCAGTACTTCTACGAGCTCAGCGCGCGGTTGTCGCAGACGGGCTCGCGCTTGCGCGTGCTGCTGCACACGGGGAAGATCTTGGTTCCCTTCGGGCCGGATCCGCTTTTCCACAAGAGCTACGGCGGCCTAAGCGGCGTGGATCAGCGCGCGCTGCCAGTGGTGTGGTCGGCCATCGGCGCGGGCATTCGGTTTTCCTACGCGTCGGGCGGAGTGTCTGCCGCCGACGAGGTCTACGCCGTGCAGGGCTTCGATCTCGAGGCGCCAGACCAAACCCTGAATATGCAGCGCGACCTCACCGCCTACGCCGGCGCGCGCATCGCGTTTGGCAATCGCCTCGCGCTTGCCAGCGGGCCGCTGACGCTTTGGTATTCCTTCTACTGGAACCAGATGCGCTTCGGCCGGCTGCTCATCATGCAGGCGGTGGATCTGGCGCTGTGGCGTCCGGCACTGCCGGTGCTGGATCGGGTGGCAATGGGCGCAGGTTTCGTGCGCGCGCACATCTCGGCGACCGGCCGCTACGAAACGCCGGGGGCCTCGTCCGACGAGAGCGGGTACTATCACTTCGCCGACTACCTTTGGCTGCGCGCGTACTTGCTCGACGGCTTGTATGTGCAGGCACGCAGCGGCCTCGCCACCTTCAACAATCGGCGCGGCCTCACCTACGACGAAGCCCGCGCCGATCCGAGCGATGGCTCGCATCACAATCTGGCGCTGGTATACGAGTACGCGTCGGCGCAAGTGATGCTGGCCTATTACTGGAATTTTGAGAAGGTCGACGAACGCCCCGACGACTTCCTTCGCCTGATGGTGACCTATGCGTTTTGATTGGAAGCCGTGGGCGCTGGCCTTCTGCCTGGGCGCCTGCGGCCTTGGCTGCGCAGATTTCCATCGCGGTCCGGCACCGCGCGACGGCGGACCGGACGCGGGCAACGATGTTCTGGTTGCTGATTTTACCTTCGAAAGCTCGGTGTACCCGATTCTGCAGATCCACTGGGAGGGCTGTCACGAGGTCGGGGGCATAGGCGAATACACCGGCCTGGTCTTGACCGGCAACGCCCGCTTGGATCGGGCCATGGTGCTTGCGCTGGTGGTGCCGGGCGATCCGGCGGCCAGCCTGCTGCTCCGCCGAGCAACGGGCGAATCGCACACTGGCGGCGAGGTACTTAGCCCGGACAGCAGAGACTACGATACCATCGCAAGTTGGATCATGGGGTTGCCCGTGCCGAGCGAGCCGTAGCGCACCGGGCGTAAAAATCGAGGTACGCAAAGAGGACGCGCGCGGCAAATTGAGGTACCCTGTCACCCATGCGAATCGTGGGACTATTGGCAGTGGGCTTCTGGTTGGCCGGTTTCGGGTGCAGTTCGTCCAACAACACAAGCGGCAGCGGGTCGGGCGGAACGCGCGGCAAGGCCGATGCGAACGGCACCGACGGGGCTCAGAGCAAAGGTGGTGCGCCTGGATCGGGCGGACTTTCAGGCAGCGGCGGTACGACCGCCCCTATCGGCTCGGGTGGGCGCACGGGGATCGGCGGCACGCCCGGATCAGGCGGGGGCGCAAGTCTCGACGGGGCGATTGCCTCGGGCGGTGCGACCGGTACGGGCGGGCGCGCAAGTCTCGACGGGGCGATTGCCTCGGGCGGTGCGACCGGTACAGGCGGGCGCGCAAGTCTCGACGGGGCGATTGCCTCGGGCGGCAGGGTCGGCTCGGGCGGCCGGACCGGCGCTGGCGGTACCACCGTCTTCGACGGAGCAACCGGTTCGGGCGGAGCCAGCAGCATCGACGCCAGCATCGACGCCAACATCGACGCCAGCCTGGGCACGGGTGGGTCGGCCGATGGCGGCGGAACGAACGCCAGCCTCCCAGTCGGCCACTGTGGTGCGCGCAGCGGCCTCTACTTCCCGTCGACCTCGTGGATCTACACTGACGTCAGCAGCGCTCCCATCCGGTCGAACTCAGCGGCCACCACAACCTGGCTGGCAAGCAACGGCGGCTGGGGCAACAACCGACTGCAAATCGATACTTCGTTTGTGATCCTCGACGCGGATGCGAACACACCCCGGGTGGCGCGCACGTCCACGGATTCCATGGACTACAGCACAGACTGCGACCCCAACGTCAGCATGCCGATTCCCGCTGGCGGCCGGATCGAAGGCGAAACCGGCTACGTGTGCGGCGACCGTGTGAACGGCAATCCTGACGGCGATTGTCACATGCTGGTGGCCGATTTCTCATCGAACACGCTGTTCGAGGCCTACCAGGCGACCTATGCGCAGAGCCTGTTCTACACGACCTGCACCATCGCCTGGAACATGACCCGCGACGTTTGGGGTGCGCCGCCTACGCCGGCGTCGACGCTGCCTCCGGTGGCCACGCGCAACTGGGGCATCGGTCGTGGCTGCACCGGGCCCGACGCGGCCGGCTTCCCCATCGCGCCTCTGCTGTTCACCATCGGCGACATTCAATCCGGAAAGATCGAACACGCCATTCGCTTCGCGTTACCCAACAACCGCATCCAGAAGGCTGCCGCGGCCGGCAACCCGTCTCCGGTGTTCGTCTGGCCGGCTACCCATGCGGGCGGCCCCACCGCGGTTTCGCCAGACGCGCCAATTTATGGTTCGCGCTGGCGGCTGAAAGCCAACTTCGATCCGACGGCGCGCGGACTCGACGCGACCAACCCCGTCGTTCGTGCGGTGACGTACGGACTGCAGCATTACGGCATGCTCATCGCCGATGGTGGCAACATCGCGCTCATGGCAGAAGACGGAACCGGCTGCAGCCAGACCTGGGACGATCTGTGGGGCGAAAACGGCTCGCACGTGCTCAGCGGCATTCAACCAGGCGACTTTGACGTGCTCGACACCGGCAGCACTGATTCGGGCTACGACTGCGTTCGCAACACGCGCTAGTGCCGCCGGTCAGAAGTGCGGTCATGTTTTGGGTGACGAG
>PMLH01000478.1:0-7590 GCA_003159055.1 Myxococcales bacterium | reverse complement strand
ATTCTGACCGGCGGCACTAGGCCTGACGCTTATTTTCCGAACCTCGCGCGTGGGTTCTGGCTCAAACAGGCTGTCGATGTTTGCCACCAACTGGCGGACGACAGGCTTTCGTTCTAGGAATCGCACGTGAAGAAGAAAATCCTCATCATCGGTGGAGTTGCCGCGGGCGCCACGGCTGCCGCCCGGGCACGGCGGCTGAGCGAAGACGCCGACATCACCATCGTCGAGCGCGGCCCGTACGTTTCCTACGCGAACTGCGGTCTGCCGTACTTCATCTCGGGCGAGATCGGCAAGCGGTCGCACCTGCTGCTGCAAACCCCCGAGGGGTTCGATGCGCGCTACCGGGTGCGTGTGCTGGTGAACACGGAAGCCGTGGCCATCGACCGCGCGGCCAAGCAGGTGACCGTGCGCAACGCCGAAGGTGAGTCGCGCTTGCCCTACGATCGCTTGATTCTGGCCCAGGGTGGAAGTCCTCTGTTGCCGCCCATCCCTGGCATTGATGCGCCGAACGTGTTTCGCCTGTGGACCGTGCCGGACATGGATCGCCTGCATGAGCACCTCAAGGCCTCGGGCGCGAAGAGCGCGGTGGTGGTGGGCGGCGGTTTCATCGGTCTGGAAATGGCCGAGGCATTCGCGAAGCGGGGCCTTGCCGCCACGGTGGTCGAGATGCTGCCGACAGTGATGGCGGTGATGGATCGCGAATTCGGCGTCCGCATCGCGGACGAGCTTTCGGCCAATGGCGTCGCAGTGGTGACCGGCGCGCAAGTCGCGCGCGTACTGGCGGACGAACGCAAGGTCGAGCTAGCCGACGGTCGCCGCATCGACGGCGATGTGGTCCTCTTCTCGGTCGGCGTGCGACCCGAGCTGACCCTGGCCAAGCAGGCCGGCCTGGACATCGGCGCCGCAGGCGGCGTGCGCGTGGACGAATACCTTCGCACCTCGGATCCCGACATCTTCGCCGCGGGCGACATGGTCGAGGTTGTGCACCGGGTCTCGTCGCGCCAGGTGCGCATCCCGCTGGCGGGACCTGCCAATCGACAGGGGCGCATCGCCGCGTCGAACGCTCTCGGCGGGGAAATGCGCTTCGCGGGGTCGCTCGGCACCAGCGTGGTCAAGATCTTCGGCGCCACAGCGGCGATGACGGGCCTCGGTGAAAAGGCCGCGCGCGACGCCGGATTCGACGTTGGGGTGTCGGTGATCCACAAGGATCACCACGCCGGCTACTACCCGGGCGCGCAGGAGCTGAACCTGAAGCTCATCTACGATCGCGGCAATGCGCGTCTGCTGGGTGGTCAGGCCTTCGGACGCGAGGGCGTGGAGAAACGCATCGACGTGCTCGCCACGGCCCTGGCCGGGAAGATGTCGTTGCAGGATTTGGCCGAGCTGGATCTGGCGTACGCCCCGCCTTACTCGTCAGCGAATGATCCGATCAATCTGGCGGCGTTCGTCGGGCTGAACGACATCGACAAGCAAAGCCCGCTGGTCACGGCCGCCCAGCTCAAGGCGGAACTGGCGTCCACGACGCCGCCCTTCCTGCTCGACGTGCGCACCTTGCGCGAGTTCGAGCAAGGCCACGTCAAAGGCGCGCTGCACATTCCGGTGGACGATCTGCGCTTCGAGCACGCGGCGATTCCGAAAGACCGCCGCACGGTCATCTACTGCCGTTCGGGCTACCGCGCTCACCTCGCCCTGCGCATCCTGTACCAGAACGGATTTGCCGACCTGGCCAACGTGACCGGCGGCTACCTGAGCATCGCCAGTGAAGGCGGCTTCGACCTGGAGGTCTCTTGACACGGTTCCTTTTCATCGGCGCGCTCATCCTAGTTGGCGCGTATCTGATTCGACGACTGCAAGGAGTGAACAAGATGCCATCGAGTCTCGTGAAAGAAAAGATCGACGCCGGCGCAACCATCATCGACGTACGCACGCCCGAGGAGTTCCGCGACGGCGCATACCCCGGCGCGATCAACATCCCGGTCTCGAACCTCGGCACCCGCCTGGCCGACATTCCGAAGAGCAAGCCCGTGGTCCTCTACTGCGCGTCTGGCGCGCGCAGCGCCTCAGCGGCGCGCGCGATGAAGCAAGCCGGCTTTGCCGACGTGGTGAACGCCGGCGGCCTCGGCGATATGCCGTAGCAACCAAGCGAAAAGATCGTGCATTCGATGCTGTAACTGGCGACCATACCGAGCCAGGAACAGTCGTCGCTTGAAGAAGAAGCTCACCCTCGCGCCGCTCTTGGCCGCGACCTACTTCATGGTGGCGGGCGGGCCGTATGGGCTCGAGGATCTCTTGCACAAGTGCGGCTACCGCGGCGCGATCCTGGTTCTTCTGTTCACGCCGCTTCTGTGGAGCCTTCCCAATGCTCTGCTGGTGGGTGAGTTGGCAAGCGCGTTGCCGGCCGAAGGCGGGTACTACGTGTGGGTCAAACGCGCGCTCGGCCCATTTTGGGGTTTCCAGGAAGCCTGGCTTTCCCTGTGCGCCAGCGTGTTCGACATGGCGATTTATCCCACGCTGTTCGTGCTCTACCTCGGGCGGCTGTGGCCCGCCGTCGCCGACGGACCGGCCGCCATCGCCGCAGGCATCGGCGTGGTTGCGGTGTGCGCGGCGACCAACCTGCGCGGGGCGCGCACGGTCGGCGGGGCCTCGGAGTGGATGGGCGTGCTGCTACTCCTGCCGTTTGTCGTGTTTTGCGCGTTGGCCTTCCTGATGCCGCCGCAAGCGCTGCCCGCGCGGGCATTCTCCGGTCGAGCCAGCGACGATTTTGTCGGCGGCCTGGTGATCGCGATGTGGAACTTCATGGGCTGGGACAACGCCTCGACCGTGGCGGGCGAGGTGGAACGGCCACAGCGTAGCTATCCGTTGGCCATGCTCGGCGCCCTCGCATTGGTCGTGCTGACCTACTTGATTCCAGTGGCTGCGGCCGCGCGCACCGGCGTCGCGCCCGAGGCATGGACGACGGGTTCGTGGGTGGATGCCGGACGCCGGCTCGGCGGCGCGCCGCTGGCGCTCGCGATTGTGGCGGGCGGGATGGTGTGTGGCCTCGGCATGATGGACGCGCTGGTGATGTCATATTCGCGCTTGCCGATGGTGATGGCCGAGGACGGACTTCTGCCACGCGTGTTTTCGCGACAGATTCAAAGCACCGGCGCGCCCTGGGTGGCCATCGTCGTGCTGTCCGTCGCGTGGTCAGCGGCGCTCGGTTTCGGCTTTGAACGCCTGGTTGAGCTGGACGTCATCCTGTACGGGTTGGCCCTGCTACTCGAATTCGTGGCGCTGGTCGTCTTGCGCGTCCGCGAGCCGCGGCTTGCACGCCCCTTCCGCGTGCCTGGCGGAGTGCCCGTGGTTTCTCTCCTCGGCCTCGGCCCAGCCGTTCTGCTTTGTCTCGCCCTCGCGCGCGAATGGCAGCAGCAGACCGGCCGTGCCACCGCCGTCGCTCTCGGCCTTGCTCTCATCGTCGCCGGTCCGCTCTTCTATTGGCTGGCAATTCGATTTCGGCGCAAACCATCGCCGCCCCTGGACCGATGGTGGTCCCCCTAAAACTCGATCTGTGCGCCGATCTCGACCACCCGGTTGGGGGGGATCGCGAAGAAGTCGGTGGCCGAGCGGGCGTTGCGTGACAGAAATCGAAAGAGGAACTTGCGCCAGTCGGCCATGCCTTGGCCGCCGCGTTTGGGAATCAGCGTTTCTCGACCGAGGTAGAAGCTGGTATCGCCGAGTTCGGTTTCCAGCCCGCGCGCGCGGCATCGGCGCAGAATGTCCATCACGTCGGGACTTTCCATGAAGCCGTAGTGCGCGGTGACAGCCCAAAAACCCTCGTTGAAGCGCTTGAGCCTGACCTTCTGTTGATCGGGGACTTCCGGCACGGCATCGGTCGTGATCGACAAGATGACGACCTGCTTGTGCAGCACCTTGTTGTGCTTGAAGTGGTGCAAGAGCACGCTTGGGGTGCCCCGGCGGGTGGACGCCAAGAAGACCGCGGTTCCGGACACTCGGTAGGGCTTGCTCAGCTCGACGTCGGCGAGGAAGACTTGCAACGGCAACGTATCGGCGGCGATCTTCTCGCCGAGAAGCGTGCGACCGCGGTTCCACGTGACCATCACGCTAAATATGCCGCCCGCCAAGGCGAGCGGAAGCCAGCCGCCGTTGGCAATCTTGGACGAACAGGCGACAAAGAACGACAGGTCGATGGCGAGCAGGAATAGCAGAAACCCGCCCGCGCGCAGAAGGCTCCAGCCCCAGCGGTCGCGCGCCACCCAGTACGACAGGACGGACGTGATGGCCATGGTGCCGGTGACCGCAATGCCGTACGCATCCGCCAGATTGCTGGAGGCGCGGAAGCTAAGTACCAATGCCACGCACGCGATCATGAGCAGGCGATTGACTTCGGGAATGTAGATTTGCCCCTCGGTCTGGCCCGATGTGTGCACGACGGTTACGCGCGGCAGGTAGCCGAGCTGCACCGCTTGGCGAGTTAGAGAAAAGGCACCCGAAATGAGGGCTTGCGATGCGACCACGGTCGCAATCGTTGCCAGCACGACCATGGGATAGAGCAACGCCGAGGGCACCAGGGCGTAGAAGGGATTGCTGACGGCCGCCGGCCTTTCGAGCAACAGCGCGCCCTGACCAAAGTAGTTGATAAGCAGCGCGGGAAACACGCAGCTGTACCAAGCCGCACGGATGGCGCGGGAGCCGAAGTGCCCCATGTCGGCGTACAGCGCTTCGCCGCCGGTGATGCAAAGAACGACCGAGCCCAGCACCAGGAATCCGTGCTTGCCGTGGATCATGAAGAACTTCACCGCATAAAGCGGGTTGATGGCGCGCAGGATTTCCGGATGGCGCACAACCCAAGGCAACCCTGCCGCGGCGATGGCAATGAACCAAACCAACGTGACCGGACCGAAGACTGCGCCGATACGGCCGGTGCCGCGCTTCTGCACCCAGAAAAGAGCGATCAGGATCGCGCAGGTCAGCGGCGCGACGATGGGCGTGAAGGCATGCGTCGCCACCTCCAAGCCTTCGACTGCCGAAAGAACGGAAATCGCGGGTGTGATGACGCCGTCGCCGTAGAGCAGGGCTGATCCAAACAGGCCCAGCATGATGAGGAAGTATTTCGAACGCTTGACCTCGTGCCAGTTGCTTCGCCTGGGCTTCTTGTCGTCGACGTGGGTTTTCGACTGCCCCACCCGCGCCGCCAGCGCCATCAGGGCCAGCACGCCGCCTTCCCCGTTGTTGTCAGCGCGCATGACGTACAGAATGTACTTGACCGAAACCACCAGCGTGATGGCCCAGAACACCAGCGAGAGCAGGCCGTAGATGTTCTCGGGGGCCGGGGTCACCCCGTGCGGCAGACTGACGCATTCCTTGAGCGCGTAAAGGGGCGAGGTTCCAATGTCGCCGTAGACCACGCCCAAGGCCCCGAGCGCCAGCTTGGCCACGTCGGAGCGTCGCTGGTTGCCCGCCGATCCGTTGCCAGGTAACCCGACGGCCGTGGGTGCGGAATGGCTCGCTTTGGCTTCGTTCATTGGCTACTTGCAGTCGACCGTGCGCGTCTGAAGATTATGGCAGAGAATACAGTTCGTGCTTGTTTCTAACTTTCCTCAGTTCGGGGCGCGCACCAGAGCCTAGCCGGACCAGCCGGAACGTATTCCCTGCGAGCTCTCTCGGCGGGAAGGTTGGCTCACAGACCGTTGGTGGAAACCGGCCCGGTGTCGACCACTTCGAAGTCGCTGCCGTGGACTTTGCGCAGGTTGCTGACCAGTCCATCCATCAAGTCCGCCCAGCCTTCGTTGGACTCGCCCGAGATGTACCAATTGCTNNGCAGCCCCATCGGTGGCAGGCTGGAATTGGAGCTCCCTGCGGCGTGAGTGGCCGGGTGGATGTATCCCTGGTACGAATGAACGACGGTGAATCGGATGGCGTGGCGGATCTCGCCTGCCGCCACTTCGTCGAGGCGCACCAGTCCCGGCAGGATGGGGAGCCCAGCCGCGTCTGCCGAAGTCCAGCCGTCGGTGCGAAGCGCATTCGAACCGAGGTGGAAAATCGCGCCATTTGCAGCCGTCCAGCCCGACGTGCCGGTCGGATTTTGCGCACCGTAAAGCTCGTAGAGCGTGCAGTTGTCAGGAGCGCCTGCCGTGTCGACATAGAGCACGTGCCGATCGCTGTCCGCTGCGGCGCCGGGGCCCCCTTCGATCGGTGCGCTCAAAGGAATTGGGTAGCAGAACTTGCTCGTGCCCGACGCACACGGAAGTGGATCGCTTTCCGTTGCACCCCAACTTTCCGTCCAGGTGATGGGCTCGGGCGACTGTCCCGTGCCCGCCGAGAAAGGAAACCCGTATGCGTCCGAGACGGTTCCCCAGTCGGGATGGAAAGCCGAGCTGGGTGACATGTTCAGCAGATAGGTCGCGCTGTTGCTGTGGACGGGATAGCCTGAGATGTCGAGGTTCCACGGATTGTCGGCGGAAAAGATCTTGCAGCCAGCGAGGGAGGACGACCCGCTGCTGACGGTGGTCGTGCCCCCGAGGCCCGTTGCGCCGCCGCCAGAGACGCCACCGTTCCCCGATACGCCGCCGCCAGCCGCCGCATCCGTGCCATTGAAACCACTGCTTGAGCATGCAACGGCAACTATCGCCGCTATGAAAACGCAAAGCATCCGGCGTGAAGCCTTCATGTCACCACCTTCCGCCCATTTTACGACGGCATGTCCCGTGGAGATAGTCCGTTCGGCGTCGCGGAATCGTAATTCGGGAACCAATCGCCGTCTCGGGTGTCTATGCATGCATGCCGCGTGGCTCGTCGTCTGGCATCTGGGGTGTCGCGATCGTCTGGCTCGTCGTGTTTGGCGCCATCGCAGCCATCCTTGCCCTGTCTGCACAAACGCTGGTACCGCCGCCGGCCCTCGGCCGCGATGCGCCGGCGGAGCGGTTTTCTGAAGGACGGGCGCGCGATTTCGTCGCCGGACTCACCCAAGGTATCGGCCACCGCGTGAACGGAACCCTTGGGTATCGCAAAGCCGCGGCGTACTTGTCAGCCGAGCTTGGCAAGATCCCCGGCGTCGAGGTCGAGACCCAACAAGGCTCGGGCGTCAACTTCCACAGATTTGCACCGTGGGCGCCGTTCGTCTTTCAAGCCACCAATGTCCTCGGTCGACTTCCCGGACGATCGAACGATGCCATCTTGCTCGACGCGCATTTCGACACGCTCACGGATTCGGTCGGTGCAGCGGACGACGCCGCGGGCGTGGCCTGCCTCATCGAGATTCTGCGCATCCTCGCGCGCGAACGGCCCCTCGATCGGACCATCGTGGTGAACCTCAATGGGGCCGAGGAACGCGGAGGCCTCGGGGCCTTGGCATTTCTCGATCATCCGTGGGCGAAGGACGTTCGAGCCTATGTCTACTTGGAAGCCCTTCCCGGCGGACGCGCAGTCTTGATTGGGTCCGGGCCCGGTCAGCCGTGGTTGGCCAAGACCTTCGCGCGCTCGGTGTCGCTGCCACTGGGCAACATCCTTGCACAAGAGCTCACACAGAGTGGGCTGCTTCCTTTCGATGGCGATTTCACGCCATTCCACAAGGCGGGCCTGGTCGGTCTCGAC
>PMLH01000561.1 GCA_003159055.1 Myxococcales bacterium | reverse complement strand
TCGATCTATTCCTTCCGCGCCGCGAGCGTGCGCAACATTCTCGATTTTCCATCGCAGTATTCGCCACCGGCCGCCGTCATCACCCTGGAACAAAACTACCGGTCGACCCAACCCATCTTGGACGCTTCCAACGCTGCCATCGGTTTTTGCAAGCAGCGTTTCACCAAGGATCTCTTTTCCACGCGCAAGGAAGGTGGTCGCCCGCTTCTGGTGACTGTCCACGACGAGGCCGAGCAGGTTCGCTACGTCGCCGACCGCGTGCTCGAAGAGCGCGAAGCAGGCGTCCCTCTCAAACGCCAGGCAGTACTTTTCCGCGCTGCCCACCACAGCGACGCCCTCGAAATCGAGCTGTCACGCCGGAACATTCCTTTCGTGAAATACGGCGGCCTGCGCTTCCTGGAAGCTGCCCACATCAAGGACGTGCTGGCCGTGCTGCGCTGGGCGGAGAATGCGCGTGACTCCATCGCCGCGTTTCGCAGCCTGCAGCTGCTCACCGGCGTGGGCCCGGCGGGCGCAGGCCACACCTGGGAATGGCTCGAACAGCATGGGTTCGATCTGCAGCTCCTCGACGGATTTGCGCCGACCGGCGCCGCGCAGGCCGAGTGGCCGTCCTTCTGCAAGCTTATGCAGGCGCTGCACGTGCAAACGCCCGCATGGCCCGGACAAGTTGGCAACGTCCGTCGCTGGTACGAACCGCGACTGGAAGCCCTGCACGGCGATGCTCACGCCCGCGCGGGAGATCTGGAGCAACTCGAGCAGATTGCCGGCGGCTTCGAGAGCCGCGAGCGCTTCCTTTCCGAGCTGACCCTCGATCCGGCTGGTGCGACCGGTGCCGAGGCGGGACCGCCCTACCTCGACGAGGATTACCTGATCTTGTCGACCATCCATTCGGCCAAAGGCCAGGAGTGGGACACGGTGTTCGTTCTCAACGTGGTCGATGGATGCATCCCTTCCGACATGGCAACGGGGACGCCGGAAGAGATCGAGGAGGAGCGGCGATTGCTCTACGTCGCCATGACCCGCGCCAAGAGCAGACTGCACCTCGTCCGTCCCCTCCGCTTCTTCGTTCGCCAGCAGCATCGGCACGGCGATCGGCACGTCATCGCCCCGCTGACGCGATTCATCCCCGACGCGATCCTCGACCGCTTCGAACGCGTCACGGTTCACGATCCGTCGCATTCAGCTGGCGACGGGCCGGCCCAGGCTGGGCCTGCGACCATCGACGTCGCAGCCAGGCTGCGCGCAATGTGGGGCGGCTAACGATTCAGGGTGGCGTCCACAGGGTGCGGGGTCGGGTACGCATGCCGGTCACAGGCAGGAAGTCGTTAGGGTGTGGATAGACCAGCGGGGCTGATTGGTAAGCCTCGAAGACCGGCTGCCACATGGGGTGCTCGCCGTCGAGAACGATGAGCGAAAACCGCGTTTGCGCCAGATCGCGGCGAAGGGCGCTTTCCAATTCGGCGTCGACGTGAAACGCGCCGGCGGTGTAGGCGCCTTGGACCTCGAGCAGCGCAATCTCGTGGGCATACATCGTCTTCCCCGCCGGCTGGGCAAGGTAGTTGTGCGACGGAATCAGGACATCGCCGGGCGCACTGCGAAGTTGCTGCACAATCGCCTGGCCAGCCTGCCGATCCGCCTCGGTAGGTAGCTGCGCTTTGACGTCGAAGAAGAGGATGCCGAACTGGGCCGCGCACGCAATCGAGACTGCGATCCGGCCGACGTCACTCGCAAGCTTCCCCTCAAGCCAGTGGCCCGCAAGCCCGAGCGAGAGCGAAAGACCGGCAAACGCTGGAATGTTCGCGTTGTCGTAGCAGCCAAAGTTCATGCCGGCAACCAGGCCAAGGCCGACGAGCCCAAGTATGAAGATGCCGGTCAGCCCTGCGTCGTCCTTCCAGGCCAGTCGGCGGCCGACCACCGCATGCGCCAAGCCGAGCACGGTCGCCACCGTCAGCGGCTCGAACAGCTTCCCCAATCGAAGGGCCAATTGCTCGAAAAACGGCTTGGCCAGGCCATGTTGCCGGGGCAAATGAAAGACGTAGTAGCTGTACCATCCGTCCGAGCGCCAATGCTCGACCGCCGTCGTCCCACCGGCAATCGCGAGGAAAGGCAACACCAGGCGCAGACCGGCCCGCCAGCCCCGTCGCCAGATCACGGCCGGGACAAGCGGCAGGAGCACAGCGACCGCGGTCTGCTTGGTGTAGAACGCAAGCGCGAGAAGCGCGCCCGCCCAGATCTCGCCCCTGTGGCCAGATAACAGCGCCCACTGCGCCGCCAGCAGGAGAAACACGAAGAGCATGTCGACCCGCGCCAGGTCGAACCAGGCACCGCCCAACCGAAAGGTCGCCAGGAACAAGCCGGCTGCCACCCATCCCCAGTAGAGCGATGCCGTGTGCTTGCGAATGATGCCCACGATGCAAACCAAGCAGCCGAGCGACGCGAGCACCGACGTTAAGCGCAGGGGCAAGAACCAGCCGAGGCCAGGCAGCTTGGCCAACAGCAGGGCAAGGTAGTAGTAGAACGGTGGATAGAGGTACGGTGTGAATTCCAAGCTCGGCGGAACGTAGATGGGCAGCCCCGATTGCAGGCGAAGCAGATGCTGCAGCGAACCGCCCTCCATCCATTCCAGCTCGAACGGATAACCTACCCGAGCCAAAACCACGTAGCCCACCATCACCAGATACGCAACCGGTCCGACGAGAAGCCCGAGACGCAGGATCGTGGCTGGTGTGACTGTCCGGGGCACTCCCGAGAATGATACCGAAATCCTGGCCATCCCGCGAGGGCGCCTTGCACCTCTTCGTACGCCGGCTACGGGTCTTGGGCTTGGGGTCGTCCACCGCAGAATGAATAATCCACGGGACGCGAATCGTGGACAATGAGGGTATGGCATTCCTCCCCGCGGTCTCCGTCACGACCATCATCGTCGGCCTGGCAAGCAGCGGCCCCGCCCCCATGGCAAACTCCGCCTCTGCCACACGCGTGCTCTACGTTCAGCCTTTGGGGTCATGCGCGCAGAAGAGCAACGACACGGACCAGGTCGTGGCAGCGCTGCGAGCCTTCTATGCGATCGAGGTGCGCGTGCTCACGTGCGAGGCGCTGCCGCAGGCCGCCTACTATTCGCCACGCAAGCGCTACCGCGCCGAACGACTGCTGGCGTACCTGAACCAGCGCATGCCCAAGGACGGTTGGCGGATTCTGGGGCTGACCGAGGTCGACATATCCACAACCAAGGACAACTTCGTCGACTGGGGCGTGATGGGCCTCGGCGAGCTTCCTGGCACCGCCACCGTGATCTCTTCCTTTCGCTGCCGCAAGAAAGCACGCGGTCCGGCCCACGCCACGGAGCGCCTGGCAAAAGTAGCAGTCCACGAAATCGGCCACACCCTGGGGCTCGACCACTGCCCGACCCGAGGATGCCTGATGGAGGATGCCATGGGCAAGGTGGTCACCACCGACCGAGAGCGCGACTTCTGCGCTCGCTGCCGATCCCTGGCCAAACGCAACGGCTTTGCGATCACCGAAGATCCGGCGGCGGCCTGGTTGCGTCCCTGAAGCACCGACCAGTTTGAGACTGGCCACTCCAAGCAAAGGCCCCTCTGTCCGTGGAAAACAAGCACACGTCTCTCGAAGCCAACGGCACTAGGCCGCGCGGAAAGCGGCAATCCCGCCGACCGTGGCCCTGGTGGCGCGCAGGTAGTCGGCAGGCTTGATCAGGATCTGTGTCCCCCGCACGCCACCCGAGACCGCCACGACGTCGAAGACCTCGATCATTTCGTCAACGAACACCGGGTAGTCCTTCTTGCCCCCTAGTGCGGTCACGCCGCCTCGGATGTAGCCAGTCAGCGGCTGTACCTCTTTGAGCGCCACGGTCTCGACGCTGCGGTTGCCTGATAGCTTGGCCAAGGCTTTCAGATCGAGGGTCGCGCTGCCGGGCAGGACCGCCAGCAGCACACCCGTGCGGTCGCCGCGCGCCACCAAGGTCTTCCACACCTGGTCCAGCGGCAACCCCACCTTGCCCGCCACGTTCTCGGCGGAAAGATCCGCCTCGTCCACTTCGTACTCGCGCAACTCGAAACGGATCCCCAGGTGCTCCAGGATGCGGGCGGCATTGGTCATCATGGCGGTCATTCGATGAGTATAGCGAGGTCGTCCTCGGGATCATCACCAGCCCTCGACGCCAACGATTCGGCGTGCTCAAATGTCCCTCGCCTCGATGCCCCGCAAAGCCACCACCGACATTGCCCAGCGCAAGACCGACCACCTCCAGATCGCCCGCTCTGGCGCTGGCGCCTTTGTGCGCTCGACCTTGCTCGAACACGTGCACCTGGTCCATTCCGCCTTGCCCGGTCTGGCGCTCGATGAGATCGACCTCGGCACGACGCTGCTCGGTCACAAGCTGTCCGCCCCGCTGCTGATCACGGGGATGACCGGCGGCACGCGCGAAGGCCGCACCATCAACCGAGCCCTGGCAAGCGCCGCGCAGAAACTCGGCATTGCTTTCGGCCTGGGCAGCCAGCGGCCGATGCTCGACAAGCCCGAGCTGGCAGCCACCTACGACGTGCGCGACGTAGCGCCCGACATCCTTCTGCTCGCGAATTTTGGCGTGGTCCAGCTTGCTGAGATGCGAACGGACGCCGTTGCGGCAGCTGTCAAGCGGGTCGGCGCGAATGCGTTGGCCATTCACCTGAACGTCGGCCAGGAGCTGGCGCAGCCGGGCGGCGACACCGATTTTCGCAAGGGACTTTCCACCATTGACCGGCTGGCACGCGAGGTCTCGTGCCCGGTTTTGGTCAAGGAAACTGGATGCGGGATCGGGCCCGTCACCGCGCGCAAGCTCGATCAGGCGGGCGTCGCGGCCATCGACGTCTCGGGCGCCGGCGGAACGTCCTGGATCGCCATCGAGGCCCAGCGCGCGAAGGGCGAGCAAGCCGCGCGTGGGAATCTATTCCGCGAGTGGGGTATCCCCACCGCCGCGTCCCTCGGCTGGTTGGCCACCCTCGACCTCCGTGCAGAGATCGTCGCCTCGGGCGGAATCCGCAGCGGTCTTGACGCTGCCCGAGCCATCGCCCTGGGCGCAAAGGTCGCAGGCGTAGCCCAGCCGGTGCTCGCCGCAGCCACCAGGGGAGGCGCACGCGGCGCCATCGCATTCTTGACCACCGTCATCGACAGCCTTCGCACCGCTTGCATGTTGGCCGGGGTGCGAAAAGCGGGAGACCTGGCGCAAGCCCCGCGCGTGATCACCGGCGAGCTGCGCGACTGGCTGGCGCAGAATCCTCGATGACTCACGGCGAGACCACCACTGGATTTGGTTGCGGCAAGGTCATCCTCCTCGGCGAGCACGCGGTTGTCCACGGCCAGCCCGCGCTGGTGGCCGGCATGCGCGCAGGCGTGCGTGCACACGCGAGCCCGGGCCGAGGGGCCCTCGTAGCGCCGGCATGGGGCATGGAAGTGGAGGTCGGCGATGATTCGCTGCCCGGCCAGGCAGTGGCGCGCCTGCTCCAGCGATTGCAAGCCCCGAAGGATCTGGATTTTTGGCTCGAGTGCGAGGTTCCGGCACGCGCGGGCCTCGGCAGCTCGGCCGCCATGTCGGTCGCCATCGCCCGTGCAGTCGCCGCTCGGACCGGCGCAGACGACGCGGCGGCGTTGGCCGCGGTTGCCGACGCAGAATCGGTGTTTCATCGCAAGCCCTCCGGCATCGACGCTGCGGCCGCCAGCCGAGGTGGGCTTGGCTCCTATGACAAGGAGAAAGGCTGGCAGACGCTGTCGTGCGACGCCCGCTTCGATCTGTGCGTCGGCCTGTCCGGAAAATCGCACGACACCGGCACGCTGGTCGCGGGGGTCGGGCAGCTCTGCGAAACAACACCGGTCGCAGGACGGCTGATAGAGACCCTGGGCGATCTTGCCCGGGCCGGCACCCTTGCCTTGGTCGCAGGCGAGATCGCCGCACTCGCTCGCATCTTCAACATGGCGCATGGCCTGCTCGGCGGTCTCGGCGTCTCATGTCCCGAGCTCGACGATTTGGTCCACACCGCACGCGCGGTGGGGGCCGAGGGTGCAAAACTCACCGGCGCAGGTGGCGGCGGCGCCGTGATTGCGATTGCGGGCGATCACAGCGACCACGTCTTGCGCGCTTGGCGTGGCAAGGGTTACTACGGATTCGTCACCACCATCGGCCATGACTGAAACTCGACTGCCCAAATCGGTGACCGCACGCGCCGGCACCAACATCGCACTCGTGAAGTATTGGGGTAAGCGCGACACTGCCTTGAATCTACCCGCTGCGGGCAGCCTGTCCCTGACCCTCGCCGATCTCGGCAGCGAGACCACGGTGCGCTTTGCCACAGACGCGGCAGACACGGATGGCCGCGACCGCGTGCTTCTTTCCGGCAAGCCCGCCGACGAGCGATTCGCCGGCCGCGTGCGCAAGTTCCTGGATTTGGTGCGGCAGCGCGCAGGCATCGGGCTTCGCGCCGAGGTCGAGACGGAAAACAGCGTGCCCACCGCCGCCGGTCTGGCTTCGTCGGCCGCTGGTTTCGCGGCACTCGCCCTTGCGGCGTCGCGAGCCGCAGGCCTTCACTTATCGTCGGCGGAGGTTTCCGAGCTGGCCCGCCGTGGCTCGGGCTCGGCAGCGCGGTCGATCTTCGGAGGATTCGTCGAGATGTCGGTGGGAATCCGTCCCGATGGCGGCGATGCCGTCGCCCAGCCCTTGCTCGACCCGAAGGCCTGGGACGTGCGCCTGTGCGTGGCAATCACCGCGGTGGGCGAAAAGTCGATCGGGTCCACCGCGGCGATGGAACAAACCGCCCGCACGTCGCCCTACTACCCCGCATGGCTAGCCTCGGTTCCGGCCGACCTGGACGATGCCCGCGCAGCCATCGCCAACCGCGATCTTGTGCGCTTGGGGAAAATCGCCGAACGCAGTGCCCTGCGCATGCACGCCTGCGCGATGGCGGCCGACCCACACATTCTCTACTGGAATCCCGCAACCCTGGCGGCCATGGCGACGGTCAAGAACCTGCGCTCCGGAGGCGTCCCGGCGTACTTCACCATCGACGCGGGGCCACACGTCAAGGTGCTTTGCGCAGCGTCCGACGCGCCGAAGGTCGAGGCCGCACTAGCGGCGACCCCCGCAGTCATGAGAGTGTTGACCCTTGCACCCGGTCCGGGCGCACACGTCAGCAACGAAGCGTCGCTGTGAGATCGCGAATGAGCGGGGAAAGAAGCACATTGATCGGCACGCCGGTGGTGGTTGCGCCCGGCAAGATCTTCCTGGTTGGCGAATACGCTGTCCTCGAGCGGGGCCCGGCGGTGCTGGCGGCGGTGACCCGTCATGTGGTGGCGCAGTTTGTCCCGGGCATGGACTCGGCCTCGCGGGTTGTGGCAGAAGCAGTGAAGGGCGCGACGCTTGAAATCGGAGAGGCCGCGTCCGCTTTGCCTTCCGGCTCGGTACTGGTCAACAGCGACGACTTCCGGCACGGCGAGCAGAAGATTGGGCTCGGGTCCAGTGCCGCGACGGCGGTGGCCAGTGTCGGGGCCGTGTTCGAATCTGCAGGCATCGCGGTCGAGGAGAGCCGCGACAGAGTCTTCGCCGTCGCGTATGCGTCCCATCGAGCCGCGCAAGATGGCGCCGGCTCGGGCGCGGACGTCGCGGTCGCGGCGTATGGCGGGCTGGTCAGGGTCGAAAGGGGTGGTGGCGATGTCCCGTCGGTCGAGGCGCTCGCGGTTCCGCCGGGCCTGAACATGGTGGTATTCTGGACCGGCCAGGCTGTGTCGACCCCGACCATGATCGAGGGCATGCAGAAATTCGCACGAAAAGACCCCGCCGCCTATCAACAGATCATCGAGAACCTGCAAGAGATCGCCGGCCGTTTCGTCGACGAGATTCGCGCCGGCAACGCCACCGGCGCGGTCGCGGCGGCAGGACGGTACGGGCGGCGTCTTGCGGTCTTGGGAGCCGCCGCCTCGGTGCCCATCTTCACCGATGCTTTTGGCCGGGCCGCTGAGCTCGCCAAGGAGCTGGGCGGCGTCGCAAAGCCGTCCGGCGCGGGAGGTGGCGACATCGGCATTGGCATGTTCGCCACGCCCGAGGCAGCTCGACTGTTCGCACGCACGTTGCCGAGGCCACTGGTTGCACTCGACGTCGATTTCGAGCCCTTCGGCGTGCGTCGCCGCGTCCCGGGCGAAGATCCCCCTCCACGTTCCGGACTGTTTCATGCCTGACTTCCGCCCGAGCTCCCGAATCCCAGGATTTTACCGACTTCCCCTCGACCAGAGACAAGCCGAGCTGCTTTCCCAAGCGGGTCTTTCCCCTGACGACCTGGCTCGGCTCAGCTCGGGCGGCCTTGCCGCAAGCGACGCCAATCAAATCGTCGAGAATGTGGTCGGCATCTACGCATTGCCGCTCGGGCTTGGCCTCAATTTCCTGATCAACGGCGTCGATCGATTGATTCCCATGGCCGTCGAAGAGCCGTCGGTCATTGCGGCCGCCTCGAACGCCGCCCGCCTGGTGCGCGAAGGTGGGGGCTTTGCCGCTCGTGCCGACGAGTCGATCATGACTGCCCAAGTCGAATTGCGAGACGTGATCGACGGGGCGAAATCGGCCGCAGCCATCCACTCGGCACGCGCCGACCTGATGGCGTTGGCGGACACTACCCTGCCCCGTCTACGCGAACGCGGCGGCGGCTGTCGGGACGTCGAGGTTCGCGCGCTGCCCAACCGGCGCCTGGTCGTGCACCTTTACATCGACTGCCTGGATGCCATGGGCGCGAACATGGTGAACACGGTGGCCGAGGCGGTGGCCGGCCGCCTGGCCGACATCGCTGATGCCAAGATCGGTCTGCGCATTCTCAGCAATCTTTGCGATCGACGCTTGGTACGGGTCACGGGGCGCGTTCCTCACGCCGCCCTGGGCGGCGAAGAGGGCGTCCAAGCCGGCGCCACTTTGGCGCGCGCCATTGAGGCTGCTTCGCTTTTCGCGGAAGACGACAACTACCGTGCCGCCACCCACAACAAGGGCATCATGAATGGCGTCGACCCGGTGGTGATTGCCACGGGCAACGACTGGCGAGGCATCGAGGCAGGGGCGCACGCGTTCGCGGCACGCGACGGTCGCTACCGGCCGCTTGCCACCTGGCGCGTCGATGGAGATGCACTGGTGGGTCGCCTGGAAATGCCCATGGCTCTCGGCACGGTGGGCGGAACGCTGCAGGTGCATTCGGGGGCACGGCTCGCCTTGCGCATCCTTGGCACGTCGTCGGCGCGCGAGCTGGCCGAGATCATCGGCAGCGTCGGGCTGGCGCAGAACCTGGCCGCACTCAAAGCCCTGGCCGGCGAAGGAATCCAGCGCGGCCACATGGCCCTGCACCGTCGGGCGACGGGGCCCAAACCCTAGTGCCTCGACCGCGACGTTGTGCAACCATCTGGCTTGGTCTTTC
>PMLH01000325.1 GCA_003159055.1 Myxococcales bacterium | reverse complement strand
AATTCGCGAGTCTACCCGCAGGGACTGGGCCGTCTACCTCACCTGGGTGGGCCTCATGCTCGGGCTCGTCTTCTCGACGGGTGGGTTCGTTTTCTTCGGCCATTTCCATGGTGTCGTCTTTCCCCCGCAGGTCTGGCTGGTGCCCATCGGCGCCGCCATTTTCACCCTCTCGATCTCCATCGACACCATCGGGCATCGGACCATCTACAAAGAGATCCTGCGCCAGGGCGAACAGCTCGTGCACCATGTGACCATCTTCTGTGGCATCGGCAGCTGCATCTTGCTCTGCGCTGCCTACTCGTCACCCGGGGCGATGTGGATCCCGGCAATGGTGCTGACCGTGCTGTCCTTCGTCTACAGCATGGTCGATGAGGTGTTTCACTGGCGTCGCTACATCATGCAGAAATCGGATCGCATCGAGATGTGGAGCCACGTCGGCATCCTGATCGGGCACAGCATCATGATGCTCGCCTGGTGGCAGTGTTTTTTCGGCGGTTACCAGGGCGTGGCCCAGATCCTGGTCGCCATGAATTGACGTCAGCAGAAAGGAAACAGGACCATGAGCGTGAAGTCCCCAGCAAAACGCAAGACAGTCGCCGTCATCGGAGCCGGGCCAGGCGGACTCACCGCGGCCATGCTGCTCGCCGCGCGCGACGGCGGAAACGCGCGCCGGCGCAGCCGCGAACTGATTCTTACAAGGAGGATCTCGATGGAGAGAGCGAAACCATGGATGGTCGGCCTTGTTTCCGGAACCCTCGCCATGCTGGCGCTTCCGGCGGCTGCTGAAAACCAGGCGCCACCGGCCGCAAGCCAGGGCAAACCACACAGCACCATCACCGTGCACGTCGAGACGCTTCGGAATGATTATGGCATCACGGTGGCGGGACGAATCCCTCACGTCTTGCCGCCCAACGAACATAACCGTTTCTACCTTGAAACCAAGGCCAAACGCTCGGGCCACATGATCAACTTCGGCGCGGAAGCGTGCTTGCCCGAGCAGTCCGACACAGGTATTCCACCAGAGAGCGCTGGATGAGAAGGGCGGCGACTTTGCTCATCGGTTGGCTCGCGCTGGTTGGCTGTGCAAAGACCACGACGGGGCGTCTGGGGCTGCCCGAGCTACGGACCGTATCGCGCGTGGACCTGCGGCAGTACGTCGGAACCTGGTACGACATCGCCAGCTTTCCGCAGCGGTTTCAGCGTGGCTGCACCGCCACCACCGCCACCTACACCATTCGCGGCGACGGCGAAATCGACGTTCTCAACCGTTGCCGCAAGGGCTCGCTCGACGGCAAGGAAGTATCGGCCCAGGGACGCGCACGAGTGATCGATCAATCGACGAATGCCAAGCTCAAGGTGAGCTTCTTCAGGCCATTTTGGGGTGACTACTGGATCATCGATCTCGGCGCCAACTACGAATATGCCGTCGTTGGCCATCCCAGCCGCGACTACCTGTGGATACTTAGCCGCAAGCCAACGATGGACAGCACAGTTTACGAGGGAATTCTCGATCGGCTACAAGCGCAGGGGTACGAGGTGGCGCGGCTCGATCGCACGCCGCAGAACATCGACGGATCGTAGTCAGGCAGAGCGCCAACGGAAGACAGCGACATTTGAGCACGCAGACCGCCGACGACTCCAAGTGGTCCCCACAGCGACGACTTCGCGCTGGTGGCTACTTGACCATCACTATCGCTGAATGTCGATGACCTCGAAGCTGGCATACAGGCGAATCGTCACCTTGTCCGCCGCAATAATGCGGATCTGGCCGCACGATGGTGATAGCCTTGAGCACCGAGCCGAAGAGGCGAGCGGCGAGAGCGAGCACGACGCGATCTCGCGCACGAATGCGGGGCTTGGGCACAGAACGGCGTTCTCGGCGAGGAGGGCGGCGCGGGAGCGGAAGGCCGAACGTAGCGCGGCCAGGACGGTCTTGAAGACTTCAATGAACCTCGCGGAGCAAGACCTAGCACGAGCGATCAGCCGAAAAATCCCGGACAAATCTACGGCCAATTTGACTTGGTACCGAATTTTTGCGGCGCACAGGCAGTCCCAGCATCGGAAATTCCCCTTTTCATCCCCATTTCCAGAAAATGCTGTTGCTCCTTATCGCTTGTCATGAGGATGCCGATAGTAGAGACAGTGTAGGCGTCGAGGCCCAGGGAGACTCATCATGGAAATTAGAGACACGACGTCCGTGGCAAGCGTTCGCCCCACGGCAAGCCCAATACAAAACCAGGCAGTCGCTCGGCGCCTTCCGTCCGATCGCGTGAGCACTGCGGACACCAGTCGCATAGCGAACCTCACGCAAGCCGCGCAGGCGAGCGCTGGCACGGCGCGGTCCGAGCGCCTTGCCCAGCTCGAGAAAGCTATCCGGGAGGGAACCTATCAGCCCAGCGCGAGCCAGACGGCCAATGGGATGCTTGACGCCGCCGAGATTGACCAATCCATCCATGCCATCGCGGGTGGCAAGCTGTAGCAGCGGTGCCACAGCCGTTACCGAGCACGTTCAGATCCCGCGTTCGACCGTTTCCAGCTCGCGCCGACGCAGCCTCCGTCCAGTCGCTGCCCGGAGCCGTGCGTCCGAAAACCAGGCCACGCTGTACCGGTCCATCGACAATCGCCGTGTCGCCAGCCGCTCACACGGCGACTGGCCAAGCGTCCTCAGTCCTCTCCGCACACGACCGTGGCGGTGAGGACGGGGTTGGCCTCGGCGGCGAGGGTCTGGCAGATCTGGCCGAGCAGGAGAAGCTCGCCGTTGTACTTGTCGCCCCAGGCCCACTGGTCGGGCGAAAGCTCGGTGCCGTTCACCGTGACGACGATCGAACCGAGCTGATCCGGCACCGAGGTCGTCAAATAGGTACAGAAGCCGACTTGATCACGTATGGCCGTGAGTGCGGCATCCAGATCCGCTGGAGAAGTTGCGCGATAGAAACTCGTGGTGCCGCCCGTATACGGCCGTCCGCCCGCCATCGCCATGGCGCTGAGAACGTCGTCGAATTCCCGATCTCCGTCGCTTTCGATGCCGATGACGTAGGTCGGAAGGCCCCGCGATTCGAGGTCGGCGATTTCGCGAACCGTACGCGCGGCGTCCAGGCATTCTTCGGCCGACGAACACATCAGAAAAGAGGCGGAATCGATACACCGGCAGCTGAACGGGCTCAGATTCGAATTGCAGTCGGGACCTCCGTCGGTGGCCAAGACCAACGCGCGTGCCATATTGGCGGTACGAAGCCCGAGCAGCAGTCGGGACGCCATGTCGAGCGCTCCAGCCGTCGGAGTTCCACCCTCGGGCGAGCTGTTGTTCATGAGCCTGGTCAGAGCGCCGACGTTTCCGGTGGCGGGCAAGAGATCCGCCCGGCCAGGCAACGCACAGCTGTCGAACAAAGATGTTGCCGGAAACGCAAGCGCGCCGATGGCAATCGTGCTATCGACCGGCGGAAGCACGCGCGCCAGCGCCGAGCCCAGGGCAGCCCAGCGGTCGGCACCACGAATCGAGCTGCCCATCGCGGTGGACATCGACGAGGAACGGTCGAGCAGAAACATGACCGACGGTTGGGCTCGGGTGAGTAACAGGGAGCCCGCGTGGCAAGAGACCGGTGGGTAGTCTCGCGTGGGTATACTCGTATCGGCCCGAGCGTCCCGGCGTGCCTGGTCGGGTCCTCCGTCGACGACGGTGTCGTGTACCGGCCCATCGTCGAGCGGCGTGCGAAATCCGACGCAGCCGACAGCACTCGCCAAGAGCGACAGTGCGATGGTCATCGGCCCGGTTGCCTGGCTACCCGTGACCGTCGCTCTTCGGCAGCGTGCGGGGTAGGTCATGGGTAGGCTATACACTCGCCGAGCGTTGGGTTCAACCCGTTGGCCACGGTTGCGAGGCAAG
>PMLH01000421.1 GCA_003159055.1 Myxococcales bacterium | reverse complement strand
GATGAAGGATCTGCGCGCTGGTGATAAATCTCGATGAGCTGGGTGGTTGACACCTGCGTTGTGATCGACATCCTGGAAGGCGATCCAACCTTTGGGGCTTCATCGGCAAACCTGCTGGAAAGGTCGTTACGCAACGGTCTCGTCCTGTGCCCGGTGACCATGGTTGAATTGTCGCCGGCTTTCGCCGGCAGCCTGGAAACACAGAAGCACTTTCTGGAACAAGTTGGTATCGAGTTCACGGAGGGCTGGACGTTCGCCGACACCGAGTGCGCGTACCCCGCCTGGAATGCCTACGTCCAGGCTCGGCGCGTGGGCAATGCGCCGAAGCGACCCGTGGCCGACCTACTCATTGGCGCTTTTGCGTGCCGACACCAGGGACTGGTCACGCGTAACCCGAGCGATTTCCGCCGCTGGTTTCCCAAACTGAAACTGCGGCAGCCTTAGCCCGTCGTGAGGTCGACGAGCGAGTCCGACTCGGCAGGAAGGCGACCAAGGCACTACGGCTGCTCGATGCGCCGGTGCTCCTCGGCGGCGGCCAGGTCCTCTTCCATTTCGCGGAGAGCGTTGGCACGCACGACGCGGGTGAGTTGCCGATCCATGTCCTCGATCTTCGCAAACGAGCGGAAGAGCAAATAGAAGATCAGAAGCAGCGACAGATACATCGCTGTGTCGACGCCGCGGCCGACACCGAGGAGGATGGCCAAGCGGTCGGTCGTCGTGGGGTGGACTGACACAACGATGACTGCCGCCCAGAAGATCAGCCACAGCCCGAGGTGCAGCAACCTCATACCGCCGCGACGGTAGCGAATCAGAACCCGCGAAACCGCGAACGCTGCAAAAATGGTGAGAACGATTTGAATCGCCTGCATCGATGTCTACCGGATGAATCGGCGAAAGATCAGCTTGAGCGCGACCTTGATGCCAAGAAAGAAGTTCTGGCCCTTCGACATCGAATAGTCGGTGTAGATGGCCTTGATCGCCACCTCATCGTGGCGCCAGTGCTTGTCCTTCATTTCCTTGATGAACTCGGAAATCGACTCCATGCCGTTGGTGCGCAGCTCGATGGTGCGCGCGGCCGTGTGCGAAAGCCCACGCAGCCCGCACTGGCTGTCGGTCACCCAAACACCAAACAGAAGAAACGTCAGAAGATTGCCGACGGTGTTGAGCAGAACCCGGTGCGTAGGCATGTGGCCAGGGTCGTCGCCCCTCTTCATCCGCGAGCCCATGACGAACTCGACATCGCCTTTGGCCAAGCGGTCGAAAACCCGACCCGCGTCTTCGGCGCGATGCTGCCCGTCGGCATCCATGGTGACCACCGCATCAGCGCCCAGCCGCACCGCCGCCTCGATGCCTGTGCCAAGGGCGGCTCCGACCCCGCGGTTGACCGCGTGCCTGACCACCAAGGCACCCGCCTGCTTGGCGAGCGCGCTGGTTTGGTCCCGAGACCCGTCGTCCACAACGATCACCCGATCTGCAAACTTCGTCGCTCCGCCCACGACTTCGGCTATCGTGCGCTCTTCATTGTAGGCAGGTATGACGATGATCCGTAGGGACATGAATGCGTACAGCTAGAAGAGGCCAATATACCAGCCCACCCAGAAAGGCAATACTTGCAGTCGCCCCGCGTCGTCTTCGAGCCAGCGCGTCGCCCGACTGCCTGGTGGTTTCCGCTTGGCTGCCCGAGCTGTCGAGCTTTCGCCGATCACTCGCCGCACTGCCGGCGCGAATCCGCCGCGGCGTGGCCTGGGGCACCGTCGGCGTCGGCTTGGTCGAGACGGCGATCGGTGCAACTCATCTTCTGGCGGCGCTGCGTCCCCGTGCCGTCATTCTGGTCGGCACGGCGGGGCTCTATCCTGGTGCGGCAGCCCGTCTCGCCATCGGTGACGCAGCCGTCGCACAGGAAATCGTACTGCTGGCCGAAACCCTGCCCGGCCGCCACGCCTACCTCCCGGAAATCGTGCCCCGCCAAGAGCGGGCGGCCCGCAGCCTGACCAGCGCCATCCGCAAAGCCGCAGGTCTTCCCGCCGCGAACGTGGCCAGCCCGCTCGCCATCACCTGCAGCCCCGAAGCCACAACCTTCGCCGCCCAATACTCGGGATGCGCGCTGGAAAACCTCGAGGCATTTGCCCTGGCCCGTGCCGCCGCCAGCCTGAAGATCCCCCTCGCCGTCGTGCTGGGAATCGCCAACCACGTCGGTCCAGCCGCGCACCGCGAATGGAAGAAGAACGCCGGGTCCGCCGCCGCGGCAGCCTGTCGCGCGGTCTTGGCGTATCTGGCGGCCGGCGAATAACCGGAACCGATGCCGGAGCCGGAACCGGAACCGGCCACGGATCCGGTGACGGAACCGGCCACCGGTTTCGGCCGCCGGATCCGGTCCGCTACGGCGCCCACTCGACGCGACAGCCGGCCGGGAGCAGCCCGGCGTTCTCGGCACGTGCGAAGAGCGCATCGATTCCCGCTCGAACGTCCGACGCCATGGCCAGAGTATCCTGGTTGGCGTACATCGCGAGATATCGGTCTAGCAAGGCGGTTTCCGACAGCGAAGCCTCGCCGCGTGGCTCGCGCGAAAGCATGCGGATGACGTCGTCGCGGTGGTCGATGGCGTAGCCGATGGACGTACGCAGAACTGCAGAGACCCTGGCGATGACCTCGGCGCCGAGCCCCCGCCGAATCACGTTCACTCCCAGCGGCAAAGGCAGTCCGGTTTCGCCGAGCCACCATTCGCCGAGCTCCGCCACCGCCACGCATCCGCGCCGGTCGTAGATCAGCCGGCCCTCGTGAATAAGCAACGCAGCATCCACCTCGCCACGGTCGAGCGCCTCAAAGACGCGCGTGAACGGAGCAATGGGAACGACGACCGGGACCACTGCAGGCTCGATCAACCGCAGCACGAGATACGCCGTCGTTGAAAAGCCCGGAATTGCCACCCGACGGCCGGCCAAGTCAGCCAGGCGCATGGGACGCTTTGCCACGACGACCGGGCCAAAACCACGCCCCACCGAAGCGCCGTGAGGCAAGAGCAGGTACTTGTCCGCCGCGCGCGGATACGCCCCGGCGGAAATCGCGACCACATCGGCTTCGCCCGCCTCGGCCAAGGCGTTCAGCCACGCGGTATCGCCCCGGCGATGGGTGAAGGTCAACCCGCAGGTATCGACGGCGCCGCTCGTGAGCGCGTGAAACATGAAGGCATCGTCGGCGTCGACGGAATAGGCCAGTGAGATTTGCACGTGGTCGAGTCTACCTTTTCCCGGCGCGAGCCTGGTAGTGTGTGAATGCGTGAGTCCCAGACTCGACAGCCCGTCCGACGCCAGCGCAAAATCGCCAAGCGCCCGTGGCAAGCGAATCGAGGTCGTCGACTGGCTGCGCGGCTTGGCGGTCGTCCTGATGATCATGGCGCACGGCATGGACGCCTGGCTGCTTCCCGCCGCGAAGTCGGGCTTCCTCTACGGCATCGTCAAAGTGGGCAGCGGAATCCCGGCGCGCTTGTTTCTTCTGTTGGTGGGTGTCTCGGCGGCTATCCAGTTCGAAGGCGGCCTTGGCAGAGGCACCGACGGGCACACCATGCGAAACCGGCTTGCCAAGCGTGGGTTGCAGGTGCTGGTGCTGGCCTATCTCTTCCGCCTACAGGAATGGCTGCTCTCCCATTTCTACGGCGGCTGGGAGGCCTTGTTCCGCATCGACATTCTGAATGCCATCGGCGCCTCGATGATCGTGGTCGCGCTGGTCGCAGCGCCACGTGGCGGACGCCGCCAGACTCTGCCCGCGCTCCTCTCGGCGGCCGTCTTTCTCGCATTCGGCCCGCTGGTCGGGCCGGCGCATTTTCCGGACTGGCTGCCCCGCCCCATCACCTCGTACATCGGCGGCCAGCGTCCGATGGCGTGGTTTCCCCTCTTCCCGTGGGCCGCGTGGGCGCTCTCGGGGGTCGCCATCGGGCACCTGTGGGTCCACGCCAGTCGCGACGAACGCCGCCTGCGCCGTTGTTTCCTCATCCTTTTGTTCGCCGGGCTGGCCATGACCTCGACGGTCGGGCTGGTGCGCCACCTCGACCCGACCATCATTCGCTATCCCTCCGAGGTCATCCAACAAATGGGCCCAGGCACCTTTTTCCACCGTCTGGGACTCATCGGCATTCTTGCTGGCATAGGTTTCGTATGGTGCCGGATCTTGGGCAAACGCTTTTCACCGCTTTGCCAGCTCGGCCGAACCTCGCTCCTCATCTACTGGGTGCACATCGAGTTCTGCTACGGCAGAATGGTCTACGCCCTGCGCGGCCAGTTCACCCTGTCCGGCGCCACG
>PMLH01000131.1:2053-4215 GCA_003159055.1 Myxococcales bacterium | reverse complement strand
CGCTGCAGCACGGGCGAGGCGAAGGTGTTATCAACTGCGAGCGTGATCCCACGCCCCTTGCAAACCTCGGCCACTGCCCGCACATCCACCAGACGCAAGAGCGGATTCGTAGGCGTCTCCAGCCATACCAGGCGCGTGCTTGGGGTCAGCGCGGCTGTCAGTCGGGCGATGGACCGCGGATCCACATAGCTGGCAAGGATCCCGAGCGGCCCCATAACTTTGTCGAAGATGCGGAACGTCCCCCCGTAGACATCATCGCCGCACACCACGTGGTCCCCCGGCCGCAGCGTGTGCAGCAACGTTGTGCCCGCTGCACAACCGCTGGCAAAAGCGAAGCCGAACTTTCCGCCCTCAAGCGCAGCCAGACAAACCTCCAAGGCGGCACGGGTGGGATTGCCGCTGCGGGAGTAGTCAAAACGCAACGGCTTGGCCGGCTCCGGCTGGGCAAAGGTCGAGGCCAGGACAATCGGTTGCATCACAGCCCCGTGCAACGGATCCGTGGGCTGCCCCGCGTGGATGGCCAACGTCTCGATAGCGGCGCTTGCAACGGGCATAGCAACCAGAGTATCACTCTTGACGTCCGCTTTACAAGACATGCGGCATGCCTGCCCATCCTGTCCGGCCCATGGTTGCCCAATCTCGGCACTATTCGACGGATTCGGATTCCAGCAATATCCCTCCTAATGGACATCCCGTCCACGATTTCGGAGATTCCCAAGGAAGCGCAGCTCGCAGCCACCGCAAGGACGCATTCATCCGCTAGCCCCCCCGCAAAGGCGCTGCAATCGCGCCCATCGCCCGTCGCGCTCTTTCTCGATGGAGGCCACATCCCCCTTGCCCAGATGAGCGAATCGCTTCTGACCGGCCAAGTGATCCGCGACCGGCTTGAAGCGTCGAGGCGACTTGTTGATTCGGTAGCGACCACTTTCGTATTCGGCCTGGATCCAGAGGCCACAATCCACCGCCTCGCGCGCGACCTCCAAGGTCTGGTTGGTCTCGATGCCCCAGCCGGTCGGACAAGGCGCCAGGACGTGCAGGAACGACGTGCCGGTGGTGTCGCGCGCCTTCTCCACTTTACGAATGTAGTCGTGCGCGTGGGCTACCGTGGCGGTGGCGGCGTAGTCCACGCCATGCGCGGTTACGATCTCGAACAGGTCTTTCTTGCGGCTGCGCGCTCCGGCGGCGCGCTTGCCTGCGGGACTGGTCGTGGTGCGAGCGCCAAAAGGCGTCAGCCCGCTCTTCTGCACGCCTGTGTTCATGTAGGCTTCATTGTCGTAGCAGATGTAGATGAAGTTCTCGTGCCGATCGATGGCGCCGGACAGAGCCTGAAGTCCAATGTCCGCCGTGCCACCATCGCCTGCAAATCCCACCACATGGTAGTCGCGCAACTTCAACGCCCGCGCCGCCGCGGCGACGCCGGACATCATTGATGCCGTCCCTGCGAACGTCGAAATGATTGCGTTGCAGCCAAAGGCGAGCTGCGGGTAGAGAAATCCCACCGCTGACATGCACCCCGCCGGAAGGACGACGAAGGTCCTCTCGCCAAGTACTTTGAGCGCCAGTCGCACCGCCAAGCTGCCGCCACACCCCGCACAAGCCTTGTGCCCAAGGAATGGTTCATCGTTCGACAGCGAGACCTTCGTCCGAAGCGTCTCAACCACGGCTGACCTCGTGAACGTTGACGAATCGGAGACGTTCGCGCGGTGCTTCCACGGTCGCCGCACGCAGATCCTCGACCATGTGCTCCACATCGCCGCGGGCGATATCCCGGCCGCCCAAGCCCGCCACGAAGTTGACCAACGCGGGTCGAGCCCCACTGCCGGCCAGCGCGGACGCTATGTCAGAAAAGACAGCGCCAGTATTCCCGAACGACACGTCCTTTTCGAGCACGCCCACGGCGCGCGCGCCAGCCAGAGCCTGCACGATCTGGCGTTCGGGAAACGGTCGCATGAAGCGCAGCTTGAGCATGCCGGCAGCCACGCCCNNTCGCATGAAGCGCAGCTTGAGCATTCCGACGGCAACGCCCTTTTTCCGCAGGCCGTCCACAACCTCCCGCACGGTCCCGGCTACGCTCCCGAGCGTGACCAACACGAGCTCGGCGTCCTCGCAGCGATACGGCACCACCACGCCACCGCAGCTGCGCCCGAAGTGTCGCGCGAAAG
>PMLH01000131.1:0-2036 GCA_003159055.1 Myxococcales bacterium | reverse complement strand
GAAACGGCGGCAGGAAGGCGTCCACGTCTTCTTGCGAGGGAACTTCGACAGGCTCGTAGGTGTGGGTCAGGACGAAACCGTCGAGGTTCAGCATCACAGGCGTTAGCACGTCGGCATGCTCGGCGATGGCGAATGCCTGAAGAGTCATATCCAATGCCTCTTGCGCGTTCTCGGCGTAGATCTGAATCCAGCCACTCGATAGCAGCGACAGTGAATCCTGCTGGTCACCGTAGATGTTCCACGGCAATGCCAAAGCCCGATTGGCGTTCATCATTACGACGGGAAAACGGCCACCACTGGCGTAGTGCAGGCATTCGGCCATGTAAAGCAAGCCCTGCGACGACGTGGCGGTGAAGCTTCGCGCCCCTAGTGCGCTGGCCCCCATACAGGCGGAGAGCGCCGAATGTTCCGATTCCACGTGCAAGAACTCCGAGTCGAGCTGCCCCTCTGCAACCCATTCAGACAACCGTTCGATAACCACGGTCTGGGGCGTGATTGGATAGGCGGCGATAACATGCGGCCGCGCCAGACGCGCGCCCCAGGCCACGGCCTCGTTCCCCGAAATGAAGAGGGGCTGAACGTGCAACTTACTCACATCAAAGGCCATGCTTCTTCTCCGTCTTCTTCTCGGGACACATCCGAATCGCGGCAGCCGGGCAGTCGCGCACGCACAGTCCGCAGCCTTTGCAAAAGTCATAGTCGATGCGCACCGACACGCTCACCCGCAGGATGGCCCCGTCGGGGCAGGCCAGCATACAGCGCATGCAGCCGGTACAGGACCCAGCGGTCAGAACCGGCCGTTCACTTCGCCAGGCGGCGTTGGTCTCGACCAGATGGCCGGCCGTGAAGCACGGGCCCGCAGGATAGTCCTGTGGCGAATCCGGCCGAGTGAAGGGTCTGACAAATGGCCTAGACACACCCACGTTCCTTGACCAGGTCGTGACACCGGCGCAACACATCACCGTTCTTCTCGGCAAGGGCCGCATGCATCTCCGATTGGATGGCCCGCAAGGCAGCGTCCAAGTGCACCGCACCCGAGACCGCCACCAAAGCACCCATCATTGCAGTATTCACAATGGGGCGGCCCAGCACGGCGCGCGCGATGGCACTCGCGTCGACCGCGATGACCCGAGCACCGATCCCCGCCCAAGCGGTCGAGGGCCGCCCCGAGCTGACCAGCAGCGCGCCCTCGGCGCGCACCCCCTCGGCGGTGTGTGGCCCCATCAGGGTGTCGTCGAGCACGACTGCGAAGTCGCAAGCCCGGAGCACGCTGCGGTCCGCAATTCGGCGCCCATCGATGCGCGTGAAGGCTTGAATGGGCGCCCCCCTTCGCTCGGGGCCAAAGGACGGAAAGGCCAGTGCGAATTGGCCGTCCCACAAAGCGGCTGCCCCTAGCAAACGGGCGGCCGTGAAAGCCCCTTGCCCGCCCCTGCCGTGCCAGCGAACCTCGATCAACGCAGCGCCCTCGCCTTTGCCGCACGGTCTCGCAAGCCCACGAGTCGCTGCCCCGCGGCCTCCAGAGTTTCCGGCTTCTTGGCAAAATGAAAGCGAATCCAGCTTGTGACCGGGTCGCGAAAGAAGCTCGATCCTGGAACCGCAGCTACGCCCACGTCTTTGACCAGCCAGTCGCAGAAAGCGCGGTCGTCGGTCCAGCCCGACTCGGCGATATCGACCATCACGTAGTAGGCGCCCTCGGGCTCCGTGAAGCGCAGGCCGGTCTGCCGAAGGAAGCCAAGGAACAGATCTCGCTTGGCCGTGTAGCTTGCCTGTAGTTCCGCATAGTAGCCATCCGGCAAGGTCAGTCCAGCCACAGCCGCCTCCTGCAACGGTGCCGCCGCACCCACGGTGAGAAAGTCGTGCACCTTTCGCGCGCCGGCGATCACCTCTGGCGCGGCAATAACGTATCCCAATCGCCAACCGGTGATTGAATAGGTCTTGGAAAGGGAGCCACAGCAAATCGTGCGCTGACGCATGCCTGGCAGCGACGCGAAGTAGATATGTCGATGCGGGGCATACACGATGTGCTCGTAGACCTC
>PMLH01000010.1 GCA_003159055.1 Myxococcales bacterium | reverse complement strand
GACTGGCTGGGACGTCGTTTCGGCCACAAGTTGCCCAGTGAGGTTTCGTCGAAGCGGGACAACGCTCCCCCTTCCAACCCCAGAAACGGGCGGAGGGGTCGACGACCTGCGCTTCTTCGTGAACGCTGGCACCGACGACTCGTTTCAGATGCTGATAGCCTGGATCACCTTCGCCATTGCCGGAGGCGGTCCCTACCCTGTCCTGGTTGTCCAGGGCGAACAGGGCAGCGCAAAATCGACCACGACAAGGAACGTCGCCTCGTTGGTCGACCCCTCCGATGCGGACCTCCTGATCCCTCCTCTCACCGACGAAGACCTTATGATCGCGGCAAACAGCTGCTTCGTTCTGGCATACGACAACCTCTCAGGGCTGAACCTTCGACTGTCGGATGGGCTCTCTAGGGTGGCGACGGGCGCAGCATTTTCCGCACGTAAGAAGTACACCGACAGGGGACTGTCGGTCGTGCGGGTTCGCCGACCCGTCATTCTGAACGGCATCGACGAGCTTGCGACACGACACGATCTGGGCGATCGATCGATCGTCGTGCATCTGCCCGCGATTCCGCCAGAGAAGCGCCGGCTAGAATCTGACATTGCGCGAGGGTTCGAAGAGCACAAGGCACGGATTCTCGGATCCATCTATGGCGTTATCGCTGGCACCCTGAGGGAACTGCCCACCGTGAGGGAGATAGCGCTTCCCCGAATGGCCGACTTCGGAAAGTGGGGAGTCGCCCTTGAGCGCTCGCAGGGCTGGCCCCCCGGCTCGTTCCTACGTTCCTACGGCGCCAACCTCAAGGAATCGGCCGCCTCGGCCACAGATGCCGAGCCAGTCTTCTTGGGCCTGGTGGAGTTGATGGACAGGAATCCCGACGGCTGGGAAGGCACAATGCAAGACCTACGAACGGACCTTGAGAGGCTCGTTCCCGAGAGGGATCGCGGACGGAACTGGCCAGGGTCACCTCGACTCCTATCCGACAGACTTACCCGCCTTGCCCAAGCTCTCCGCCGAGAAGGATGGGAGCGCAAAGCGCTGGAACGAGGCAAGCGAGGCCTTCGATATTCCATAGGACGGGTCCCCGGTCACAGCGGAAAAGGCTCGTCACCCTCGTCACCTTCACCACTTCACGTGGAGGAATCGGAGGTTGTGATCAACGAAGACGGTGATGAACTTGGTGACGGTGCGCAGGTTGTTCCCGGCGACCTGCAGGAGTCGGTGACGAAGCGTGACGAAGGCACGTGGAGTCAAGCCGAGTTCGTCACCCGCCACTGCCCGTCGGTGGGTGACGAAGATGACGATGCTGGCGAGCGTTCTTCCTTCTTGAGTAGAGGAGAAGAAAGGGACTACGGGCCTGCCCCGATAGGAGGAAAACCATGAGCCTCTTCAATGAAGACGCCCTGCGCCACATCGTCGAAAGCGCGGTGGACTCCGCCTTCCAGCGGCACTTGGGCGAGAAGCCTGCGGCTGCCGGCGACTACCTCAGCGTTGCCAAGGCTGCGCAGATTGCGGCTGTGAGCCCGCAAGCCATCAGAACTTGGATCCGCGCGGGCAAGCTCAAGCAGTACAACGCCGGCCGCGTAATCCGCGTCCGGCGCACGGAACTGGAAGCCCTTCTGGCTTCGCCATCAGCACACGCGGGGCCTGCACCCCGCGAGCTGACACCGGAAGAGGAGGCGCACCGATTCATAGCCCACAGAATTTTCGATCACGGTTGACCGTCGAACTGGGGCAACATCCCCGCCCGGAGAATCGAGCAGCATGAGCAGCATCTACCTTCGCGGCAAACGGATCTGGATGCGGTACAAGAACGCCTCTGGCGCCTGGGAAAGCGCCAAGACGCCCTATCTCGTCGGTAGCGAGGACAAGGCCCGGCGGTGCGCCCGAGAGGTCGAACTTGGCCTGAAGGCCAAGGCAGAGGCAGGCGAAGCGGTTGGAGTGGCCCCCGGCCAGCCGGTGACGGTGCGAACCTACGGCGAGAAGTGGCTGAAGGACCGCTTGAGGCTCGGGCTGAGTTCTGCGCCCGACGATACGTCTCGCCTCAGGCTGCACGCCTTTCCAGTCTTGGGCGACCAGGAGATGGAAGACGTCCGACCGCGCGACCTCCGCGATCTTGTCCTGGGAATGCGCATGGAAGGCCGGCTCGCCCCTCGCACCATCCGGCACGTCTACGCCACGCTGGCTTCCATGTTCCGCACGGCCGTGGCCGACGAGCTGATCCAGTTCACCCCTTGCGCCCTGGCCCGAGGAGTCCTGCCCAAGAAGGCCGACAAGGATCCCGCTTGGCGGGCGCAAGCCATCTACACACGGGAGGAGGTCGAAACCCTCATCTCGGACAGCCGCATCCCCGAAGACCGCAGGGTGCTCTACGCCCTCGATGCTGTAGCCGGGCTGAGGCACAGCGAGGCAGCCGGACTGCGCTGGTCGCAGTACGATGAGAAGGCCGAGCCCCTCGGGGCGCTGAACCTGGCGAAGACCAAGACCGGTGTCCCGCGGCGCGTCCCCGTGCACCCTACCCTTGCCCGAATCCTTGCCGAATGGAAGCTCGCCGGCTGGGAACGCACCTACGGCCGGATGCCGACCCCGGATGACTTCATCACGCCTACACGCAACATGACCGCGCGGACAGCGCAGGAGTCGCCCAAGCAGCTCCACCAAGACCAGGACATGCTCGGCCTACGGCGAAGGCGCGGCCACGACCTCCGGCGCACGTTCATCACTCTTGCCCAGGTCGACGGCGCTCGCCGCGATCTGCTCGAAACCGTGACCCACGGACCGCGCGGCGACATCGTCAGCATCTACAC
>PMLH01000387.1 GCA_003159055.1 Myxococcales bacterium | reverse complement strand
GAAACGCTTGCGCGGCAGCTTGGCGGCTCACTCGCCCAGCGAAGAACAACATTCTCCGCGAGGAGCGCGGCTCGGGATCGGTTCCGATCTATTAGCGGAGTGCCAGCAGGTACAGCTTTCCCTTGGTGACCGAGAACTTCGTGCCTCCGCTTCCCGGGAGCGACTTGCTCCCCGGGTCACGCTGGAGACTTGTCTCGTCGGCGCGAGTGAAGACAATTTCCGAGTCGCTCACGTGCAAGAACACGTTGGGTGCGATATCCGCGTGCTCGGATGCTAGTTTCACCACGCTCGTGTCCTTTACCGTCGTCGTCAGCGTAACCTTCCCGGCGGCCGCAAGAGGCGCAATCTTTCCGTCAACAATGCCGATCTTCACGGCTCCTTTGAAGTTGACCTTCGTGCCGTCGCTGAAGCCGAAAGACTTGATGTTCAACTTTGCGCCCGCAGGGATGAGGATCACGATGTCGTGCGCCCCAGTCTTTTTCGAGCGCGCCACCTGCAGTCGGTAACCCTTGATCGCCTCTTCCGGCTGAGAGGCGACGGTCAGCGTGCCTCCTTCAACTGTCTTGAATCGATCGAGGGCGCGTTCGTTGCCATCATCGGCGACGAACGACTGCAGTGCTTTCATATCGTGCTTGGCCAAAATCGCCGCAAGCTTGGACCGTCGCTCAAGCCCGTCGACCGCTTGCCTGGCGGCATCAACATGCGCGCCACTTGGGTGCTTGGCGATGAATGCTTTGTAGGCGTCGATCGTATCGCTGGATGCCGCCAGCTTCCATTCAAGCCCGTCGATCGCTTGCCTGGCAGCATCAACGTGCTCGCCGCTTGGGTGCTTGGCGATGAATGCTTGGTAGGCGTCGATCGTGTCGCTGGATGCCGCCAGCTTCCATTCTCGCTGCTCGATCTCCTTACGCGCCAGATCTGCAAAGTGACCCTGCGTGTGCTTGTCGAGAAAAGCCGCGTAGGCCTCGACGGTGTTTGCTGCCTGCGCCCTCGTCCAGTCTCTCTCCTCGAATTTGCAGCCCGGCACGAAAACGAACACAATCACGCACGCAACAAGACCTAGAACGGGCATCCCAAACTTGGTCACGATTGTCATCTGTTCGCTCCTCTCGGCCTCGATTGCCATGGATTGGGCGCGATTGTGGACGCGATGACGAGAATCGTCANNTTCAACAGACCCGCTGTCCACACAGGACGGGGCTTGTTGAGGTGTCGGCGGAGCCCAAGAGCGTAGCGCATCAGGTCAAGGCTCTGCTGTGGTGGTGAATGCTCTTGTCACCACCTTCTGCTCGCATGATGATGTATCCGTGTTCGCCGCCCTTTCCGTCTGTCCAAGTGAGATTCAAGCATGTCTAGACGAAGCTTCCTCGTCCCGCTCGTTGTCTCCGTTCTTGCGGTGAGGGCAGCGTCCGCCAGGGATATTGACGCTGAGGAGCGGGTGGCGAGAACCGCTTGTCTGTCAGGAGACTACGCCAAGGGAGTGGCGATTCTATCGGAGCTTTTCGTGGCGACCGAGGACCCGGTCTTCATCTACAATCAGGGGCGCTGCTTCGAACAGAACCGCCGCTGCGATGAAGCCATTGCGAGGTTCGAGGAGTACCTTCGGGTAGGCCGAAAGCTCACCAGATCCGAAATGGGCGATGCTCAGAAGCACATCACTGCGTGCCAGGTCCTTCTTGCCAAGCAGGGTGCCGCACAATCGCCCGTTGGTGGAAGCAGTGCCAAAGAGGCCAAGGAGCGTGCCGCCAGGAAGGCGTGCCTTACGGGCGACGTTGACAAGGGCGTGGATATTCTTGCGGATCTGTTCCTCGACACACGCGATATCAACCACATCTTCAACCAGGGCCGATGTCTGGAGCAGAACCGAAGGTTCGAGGAGGCGATATCGAGGTTTCAGGAATTTCTCGTGAAGGGGAAGGACCTGAGCGAGGAAGAGAGGACCGACGCTCGGAAGCACATCGAGCTCTGCCGGAACAGTCTCCCCAAGGCAGCCCGGGCGCCTGCCAACCTGCCTGAATCCCAGTCACCGGATCGCCAACCAGACCCTCCACCGCCGGCTCGCTTGTCCGATTCGGCTGCAGAGCCGAGCGTTCCGACCGGGCAGGGCACGCCTTCCGTCACCAAGCAGCCGACTGTCGTCGCCGGTGGCTCCGGAGGCTGGCTCCGTACTACGGGCATCGTCGCGGTGACTGCTGGCGCGGCATCGCTCGTCACGGGCGTCGTCCTCAACTTGAAATACGTCAGCGTGACCAGTGATCTAGAGAAGCCATACAACTACAACCGCGGGATGGATTCCGACCGCGCGAGCTACAAAACGTGGGCTTTGGTCGGGTATGGCGCCGGAGCCGCGCTCGTCGCTGGCGGCGGTGTTCTTTGCTATCTCGCCTGGAGGAGGGGGAGCGCCGCGGCGTCATCGCTCGCCGTCCTTCCTATGCCGATCGTCGGTGGCGCCGGCTCGATGCTGACAGGAACTTTCTGATGATGGCCCGACGCCGTTCGCTCGCAGCTTTCTCGCTCCCTACGGCTTGGCTTGGGCTGTGCCTGGCTAGCCTGCTTGCCGGATGCTTCCCCAACGTCAGTGTCGACAAGATCAAGTGCGCCGACACCATCGGATGTCCTGTCGGCTACGCTTGCGGCCTTGACGGCAAGTGCTGCAAGTCGAGTGACGGTGTCAGCTGCAACAGGCGGTCCACCGACGCGGCTGCCGGCGGCCGGGCGTTTGATTCCGGCGACGAGCACGATATTGATGCCGTGATCGATGTGCCACTTGGCATGGACATAGCCATCCGTGATATTCCGGGGACCGACATGCGTGTCGGCACAGGCGGTGCACCGGGCACTGGCGGTACAATGGGAACTGGAATCGACGCAAGCGTGGACCAGCCGATAGCCACCGGCGGCATCCCTGCAACAGGCGGTAGTCTGGCAGGTAGCGACCTACCGGGTGTTGGCGGCGCCACGAGCGGTGGTGCCGACGCAGTCGTGGACCGACCGATATCCACAGGTGGCATCGTCGGCACCGGCGGAATTCTCGGGAGTGGCGGCACCTCAGGCACTGGTGGGTTGTCTGGTGGCACCTCAGGCACCGG
>PMLH01000438.1 GCA_003159055.1 Myxococcales bacterium | reverse complement strand
AGCTCGGCCGCTCCCCACGCGAATGATACGGAGATCCTGGGAGGGCGAGGCCGGCGACCGGTTCCGATGGCCGGATCCCTCGCCGGTTCCGGACACCGGCCACCGGTTCCGGCCGCCGGTTCCGGTCAGAGCAGCAGGGGCACCACGGCGCGGCGCTCGGGCGGATAGTCGGGGAAATTGGCGCGATACCAGCGGTGGTGGTGGACCGCGCGCGGCACCAGGTTGGCCATGGTCCAAACCATGAAAATCAGACCGCCGGGAGACCATGTCGCGAGCGCGAACCCGGCCCATTCGAAGATCTCGGCTGCGTAGTTGGGGCAAGAGACCAGCCGGAAGAGCGCTCCCGCGGGCACGCCCCGCTGCCCCCCGGATGCCCGGCGCACGCGCCGCAACTCGCGGTCAGCAAGAACATGCACCAGCATGCCGCCAACGAACATGGCGGCCCCGAGAACAAACGCGGGCGAAGCCAGCCAGTCGGTGGGCAAGACGGGGCCGAGCGCAAACAGCCACCGGCCATTCAGGTAGGCGTTCACGAGATTGAAGAACGCGCCAGAGAACACGATCGCCATCGGCATCGGTCGTGATGACACCGGAAGAAGCCACGGGTAGACGAAGGCACGGTAGCCGTAGTGCAAGAGCCAAAGCCCGAGGAAGACCTGGGCGGCCATGTTGCCGGGGCGATTCCCGGCTAGGAAGAACAGCCCCATCCCCACAGGGGACGGCGCTTCCATGATGAGCCACGCCAGCCGTGCGCCCAGCACCGGCCCGAAGCCGGCGCGGTGGTGCCTTCCATAGGGCGCCGGCCTTGCAAACAGGTAGACCGCGACCACAAGTGCGATCAATGCCCAAAGCCCGAAAATGGTGAAGTAGAGCTTCAAGGGCGCGCTCATAACCAGCGTTGTTCTCTCATCCATTGGCAAGTGTCACGCAAGGTCTCTTCGATGGGCCGCGGACGAAAGCCGAGCTCGACCTCGGCTTTCGTGCGACGAACCGGCGGCTGCGTGCGCAGGATACGCAGGGACTCCGAGGTGAGCAACGGCCGCCGGCCGCGCAGACGGGCATACGCCCCGGCAAACGGCGTAGCCAAGCGGACCATCCCCATCGGGAATGCGATTCTCGGTGCCGCCGTGCCGGTCGCAAAGGCCCAGCGCTGGGCTAGATCAACCAGGGACAATCGCGTCCCCGACAGAATGTACCGTTCCCCTCGCCTGCCCTCGTGTTCCGCGGCCACCGCCGCCCAGGCAACGTCGCGGGCGTCGACGAAATCGCAGTGGCCCCCGGCCACCAGCGCGGGAAGTTTCCCTTGGCCGAGCGCGCGCAGCACCTCGCCCATCGCCGAAGGCTGGAAGTCCAGCGGCCCCAGAACCCCGGTTGGATTCAAGACGATCGCGTCCAGGCCACGCTCGACCGCTGCCAAAACGACCCTCTCCCCGGCTGCTTTGGTCAGATCGTAGGCGCCCCGACCGCCGTCGTCCGGCTTGACCAATCCACAGGCTTCGTCCAGCACGGCGTCGTAAGGCGGGGCTGCCAGGGCCTGGATCGAGCTGAAATGGAGCAGTCGCCCGACGCCCGAAGCCAAGCAAGCCTCGACCAGGTTCGCAGTTCCGCAAACGTTGACCTCGTCCATCCGCGACGCCGTCTGCCACCCCGCCGAAACCGTCGCGGCCAGATGGAAAACAGTGGTCGTCCCCGCACATGCTGCGAGCAAGCTGTCCCGGTCGAGCAGATCGCCCCTTACGATTTCGACAGGCAGACCTTCGATGGCGCGCGTCTGCCGATGTACCAAGACGCGAACGCTCCGTCCCTGCGCCAACAACGCCCGTACCAAATTTGCGCCCAGGTGGCCTGCGGCGCCGGTCACCAGCGCCGCCCTGCGTTGATGGTCTCCACCATCCGCCATGGCCGTGTGCCCTAGCTCTTCTTCAGCAGCGCGAGAACGGCGTCTTTCGCGCATTTGTCGCAGTAGCCAAACCGGCTCTTGAGATTGTCGAGGGTGGTCTTGACGGCGATGACCGCGTCGGCCGGCATGTTGTCCGGCCCGTCCGTCAGGTACACGAGCAAGTCCTGGTTGATCTTGGTCACCTGCCGCTTGCGTTCTGAAAAGAAGGCCTCACGCAGATCGGCGATGGGGCGCGGAAAAATGCGCTCGTAGTCAGGCCGTTTTCCCGGGTTATCGAGCGACCAGGCGCCGATCTTCGAAATAACCTCGTGTCGAAAGTCGGCTGGCGACATGCCGCTCCCGCGCACGCCGAGCAGCCGTTCCACGTCGACCATCAAGTCCTGGTCTGGCTCCTCGTCGACGCCAGTCAGCGGGTTCGGTACTTTCTCATGCTTCACCCAGTACGAAACGTGCGTGATGTAGCGTTCGAAGTGCTCGATGTATCGCCGCTCTTCGACCAGCCCCATGGAAATGCGGACCTCGTCGGCGATCCGGTCGAGCAACGCCACACGCACCTTGTCGACGAACACCGCATTCTCGTGGTACCCGCCAGGCGCGGGTGGCTGCCGCAGGAACTCATAAACCGACGTCGCTCGCACCAACTCGGCCAGTTCGTCAAGGACAGCGAAGGGCGACGCGCAAGCGTACCTCTCACTGTGGGCCGCATTGAGCAAGAGCAGCTTCATCTCGCGCGGCGAGGCCCCGGTCCGCCCTTCGTAGCTCACCTCGCTGTCGGTTTCGCGGGCCAGATCTTCCACCGCAGCCAGGAGATCTTTCTGCTCTTCCTGTGAGAAATCGTCGCTGACCTCGCCGGAATAGAGCATCGCCTTTTCCATCGGTCCAAGGCGCGCCACCAGGTTCGACAGCCGACCAGAGTACTTGTCGAGCTGCGGCCGCCGCAGCCGGGTCAGCACCGCCCAAAGCGCGGCAACCCAGGCCACGTGCGGCGCCACATGCCGACCGTTGCCGCTGGCGATGCCCTGCTGAATGTGTTCGTCGTAGATCTGTTTTTCGACGCGAACGTCGAGCAAGTACGGCGCACGTACCAACTCCATGCGGCCCTTGAAAGACTGGAACTCGGGGACCTCCTTGAAGGCTGCAAGGTAGCTTTCGTTCGACGTCGCGAAGAACGACGTGTCGACCTCCAAGGTCCCGAAATCGAGCGATGTCGTGCCGTTTTCCACCACGCCGAGCAGATATTTCCAGGATTCGAAGGGACGCTTGAGCAGGTCCTCGAACTCCAGCATGCCACGGTTGGCATCCACCAACTCCCCCTGCATCTCGAACAGGGACACCGACTGCAACGCCGATGGCAACGAGGCCAGAGAATGGTCCATCGAGAGCTGCCGCGTGCGCACGTCGACCGCCACTTGCGGTGCGACCGTCGCCACTGCCTGGCGGTAGCGGCGAGAAATGAAGAAGCGTTCGACCTGCACGTGGCGCAGAACCCGCGCCAAGTCGCCGTGGTAGGCAGACAGGAGTGCCTCGAAAATCTGCCGGTTGCGATGCGAAAGGTCGCCGTCGAACAGATGTCGCGCGGGCTGAAAGCCTGCCGCCATCTCTTTGTCGAGGTGGCTGGTGATGATCTCGCGGCGCCGATGACGCGGTAGCAGCAAGAGCGGGTGGTCGCGCAGCTCATCGCTGATCTTCGCTTCGATGAGGTCGTCGTCGAGGTATGCGTAGCTCTCGGCGTCGCCGAAACCGTCGCTCCTGCCGCCGAAGCCGATGCCGCCCTTGCTCACATTCTGGGTGGGGAAGATCCAGTTGAAGCGGTAGAGAGCGCCCTCTTCCTGCTGCGAATAGTGTTCCATCGCACGCTGGATGCACGCCACCACCGTCGACTTCGCGCTGCCGTTCGGCCCATGCAGCAGGACCAGTCGATTGGTACGGCCCTCATGCGCGAAGTTGGAAATCAGCCGGTAGATGGCGGTCTGAACCTCTTCCTGGCCGCGCAGGCAGTCCTTACCACCGTCCCAGCTGCAATCGAAAAGGTTGAAGCGTGTGGTCTCGCCACGCGGCCGATGCACCTTGGTTGTGCCGAAGTAATCGAACACGTCGCGCAGGTATTGGGCCGCGGAACGCACCTGGCGGGCCATGTCTCTGTCAAGCAACCCGATGTATTCGCCGAACGACATGACGCGACGGGTACGAGCAAATCCGTCGCGCATCTCGGTGGAAAGTGCGGACAGCCAGGCTTTGGGATCGAATTCCTGCGGCATCTGGCCGCTGATCGTAGCATTGGAAGGTTCTACGGCGCGCTATTCCCTCCCGCGGCAATGCACGGTATAGATTCGGCATCATGCACTTTGCTTGGCATTCAAATTCCCGCTGTTCCACGCTGCTCGGCAGCTGCTTTCTTTGCGCTGCATTCGTCGCTGCTTTGGCCATGTCCGCCTCGCCTGCCCTCGCAAGTCCGGCAAAAAAGACCGGAAAGGCCCCCGCTCAGAAAGCGGAAGCAGAGTCCGGAGCCGAAGCGCCACCGGCTGTGCCATCGACGCCGCCCCCCGGATCGAGTCCGATGGCCGATCTAAAGAAATCCAACGCCGCGCTCAAGAAGCTGTTCCAGAAACAGCCGCCCTCCTGGTCGCCCGAAAACGACGCCAAACGAACCGAGATGCGCAAAATCGTATCGAGCTTTCTCGACTTCGACGAGCTGGCCCGGCGCGCGCTGGCCAGGCACTGGGACGAGATCGCTCCCAAGCAACGAACGGAGTTCATTGGCGTTCTGCGTGACTTGATTGAGCGCAACTACATCAAGCAAGTCCACGGACAGCCCAACTACGACATTAGCTTCGACAAAGAAGCCGCGACAGGCAGCGAGGCAACCGTGGATGCAACGTTGGATGCCATGAGCAACGGCAAGAAAGTTAAGGTCGCCATGGAGTACAAGCTGCTCTACAAGGGCAGCCACTGGCTGGTCTACGACGTGATCACCGACGAGCAGAGCATGCTGGAAAACTACCGCGCCGAATTCAACAAGATCATCACCAAAGAATCTTTCGACGCTCTCCTCAAGCGGATGAAGAAACGGCTGGAAAAAGCCGACTAACCCTCCGCCACCGTGACACACTCCTGTACCGCCGTGCGATTCATGCTTCGAAAGCCGTTGCTCATGGGCGCTGCCCTCGCCGGGTTCGCCTTCGCGCCTTCTCTCTACGCCCAGACCAATCCCCAGGCGGACGGTTCTCCGCCGGTCCAGCCGACGCCGGTGGCGCCTGCGGCTGCAGCGCCGACGACGAGCGCCGCGGCTCTGCCGGCCGCGCCTTTGGCCGTCCCTGTGCAGCCAACGCCGCTCCCCACTGTCCAGCCGGCGGTGGTTCCGCCCCCCCCGCCGTCGGCCCACGGGGGCGTAATGGCTGCCCGCGTGGCCATCACCGAATTTAAGGTCGAGGGCGACGGATCCTCGCCCGCCCTGTCCATGCAATTGCAGGACGGCTTTGTCGTGGGCGTGACCAGAACCGCGCCGATCTACGTGCTGGATTCGGTCGATGTGGCACGGTACATGGACACCTTTCCCGAATTGCAGAAATGCGACGGGTCCATCTGCGTGAAGCGTTTCGGGCAACTGCTCGATGTCAGCCACCTCATCCGCGTCAGCGTCAAAGTCACGGGCAACAGTTATTCGATGACCGCGCGCCTCCTCAGCACGGAAGAGCCGACCCCGGCCATGGTCCCCGTCGATACCGAGACCCGCTTTTGCAACGTCTGCACCGTCGACGAAGCACGCCAGAAGATGATCCAGCTCGGCGACGAGTTGAAGCGGCCCATCGAAAGCTGGCTGGCTGCTTGGCGGCCGCCGCCGCCACCGCCTCCCCCGCCGAAATCTTGGCGACGCCCGGGCGCAGCCATCGGCGTCGCGCTCGGCTTTGCGACGGCCGTGGTCGGGGGAGCACTTTTCATCAACGCCGACTCGACCGGTTCGCGCTGGAAGCCCGGGCTGGGTGGCGTCATGCTGGGCGTGGGCGCCAGCGCCACCGTTCTGGGCTGCTACGTGCTTGTCGTCTTGCCCACGGAACCAGGCAAAACGCCGGCCAGCCTCGCGGTCGGGGCGAAGTTCTAGCTCACCGGATCCGGTGGTCGGATCCGGGACCGGCCACGGATCCGGCGACGGAACCGGCCACGGCCCCCGGTTCCGGATTTGGCGCTAGCGCTTGGGAAGCCGTTCGTCGGTCCAGAAGCCCGAGAGTCTTGCCCGCATCGGCTGATGGGTCAGATCGAGGCCCAGTGGTGTCACCGAGGCCATCCCGTCCGCAACCGCCGTGCAGTCCGATCCGGACACGTCTTCGCCCTTCTGTTCCGGACCGCCGATCCAGTAGTAGTTGCGGCCGCGCAGATCCTGACGCACCGAGACCTGATCACGGTAAATGCGCCGGCCCATGCTGGTCACTCGCACGCCGCGCACCGGCCCCGCCGGCAGGTTCACGTTGAGGAAGGTCGACGGCTCGATGGCCGCGGGCCCGCGGGCAAGCAGGTCGGCGACCAGGTCGCGCGCAAACGCCGCCGCATGGCTGAAATCCTGCGGACGATTCCGTTCAAGCGAAAACGCCACCGAGGCAACGCCACGCAAGGCGGACTCCACCGCGGCCCCGACCGTGCCGGAGTAGAAAATGTCCGAGCCGAGATTGAAGCCGTTGTTGATGCCCGACAGGCACAGATCCGGCTTGCGCGGTACCAGGTGATGCAAAGCCAGGTACACGCAGTCGACGGGCGTGCCGTCGATGGCGAAGACGCTGGGCTCGACCTCTTCGACGCGTAGCGGGTGGTCCAGGCTGATGGCGTGCGAGGCGGCGCTGCGTTCGCGATCCGGCGCGGCGACCAGGACATCGCCCACATCGGCCAGCACATCGGCGAGCGCCCGCAGGCCAGGTGCCCGAACGCCGTCGTCGTTGCTGAGAAGAATAAGCGGCTTCACCGACAAAACATTGAGATGGAAACCCTGGGAGGGTTTCCATGCCTTCCCGCGCTTCGGCTCCGCCGGACAAAGTCCGGCTTCGCCATCGCGAGATGGAAACCCTGGGAGGGTTTCCGTACCTTCCCGCGCTTCGGCTCCGCCGGACAAAGTCCGGCTTCGCCATCGCGAGCTGTCGGGGCGACTGGATTTGAACCAGCGACCCCCTGACCCCCAGTCAGGTGCGCTAACCAGGCTGCGCCACGCCCCGATAAGTTTTCAAAAGTGGATGCGAAATGTAGTGGACCTAGGGCTCTTCCACAAGCGCAATCAGCTCGATGACTGCTTGCTTTATCCTGCGCATGGTTTCGACGTTGACATCGGGAGGAGGCAATGGCGGTGGCGGTGCATCCTCGTCGTGCCCCATCTCCCGCAACCGCGTACGCGCGCCCTCGATGGTGAAGCGCTGATCGTAAAGTAGCTGGCGAATGCGCAGGAGCTGCTCGACATCGACCCGGCGGTACAGCCGTTGACGCGAGCGCGTCTTCTGCGGCTTGAGTGAGTGAAACTCAGTCTCCCAGTACCGCAGAACGAACGGCTTGACTGCGCAGAGCCTAGCCGCCTCGCCAATCTTGAAAAACGGCTTGTCCGGGATGGCGTTCGGGTCAACCAGCGCGGACGGGCGTGCGGATGCGCGTCTGGGCAACGACTTCCTTTCGACCGAAGACTACTGCGGCTCGCCGCCATTGAGGGAATTCTTCAAGACCTGGCTGGGCTTGAAGGTCAGCACCCGGCGCGCGGTGATGGTGATTTCCTCGCCGGTCTGCGGATTTCGCCCCGTGCGCGAGTTCTTGTCGCGCACGACGAAGTTGCCGAAGCCCGAGATTTTGATCTTCTCGCCGCGCTCAAGGGTCGTCTTGATGGTGTCGAAGACGGTCTCGACGATCTCGGCCGCCTCCTTCTTGGAAAAGCCGCCTACCTTCTCGTAGACGGTCTCGACGATCTCGGCCTTTGTCATGGCAAGCTATGTTCCCACAATCACAGATCTTGTCAAAGGAAGCGAACGCAGTCGCCCAAATTGGGACCCGGTCTTAGCGTATCTGGATGGCGAAAGCGGACGAAAGGGCCCGGACGACCTTTCGATGCGCTTCGTCGGCCTCGGCATCGGTCAGGGTGCGGTCCCCCGCCCGATAGGTCATGGTCCAAAGCAGGCCCTTCTTGCCGGCCGGTGTGTACTTGGGGTCGCGGAAATCTTCCAGCACGGCGATACCGCAAAGTAGCGGCTCGGCGGCAGCAAGGAAGACCGCATGCTGCGCGGCCGCGGGGACGGCGACGTCGATCCAGAAGGAAACGTCTCGACAGACGGCCGGGAACCTGGGCGGCGTCGCCCCGCGCAGCGGCTGCACCGACGACGCAAGCGATGCAACGTCGAGCTCGAAATAGTAGGCCGCCGCCTCGATCCCGAGCTTGCCTGAGACCCTCGGATGAAGCTCGCCCAGCTGGCCCAACAGCATGCCGGCCCGGCTGCGAATTTGGGCAGATACGCCGGGGTGAAGGAAAGGCAGCGTCGCCGGCGCGACAAACTCAGCTTCGCCAACCCCGAGTCCGTGCAGAAGCCCTTGGGCCACGCCCTTAAGGTCGAAGAAATCAATCGCGTCACCGGGCTTCAGCCAACCGTCGCGTCGGCCTGCGAGAATTCCTGCTGCTTGCGTGGTCTCGACCGGCGCCGCATCGTCGCTCGATGCGCGGCGAACGACTGTGCCCACCTCGAACAGCCACGCGTCAGGCATGCCACGCGACAGGTTGCGCTTGAGCGCATCGGCCAAGCCGGGCAGAAGCGAGGTTCGCATCACCTCGTAGTCGGCGGAAATCGGGTTGCGCACGACAACGCCGTTGCCCAGGGTCGCGTCGCCCTCGCTGATGGCCAGGAGCGACGCCTTGGGCACGAAGGCCCAGGTCACGGTTTCCGACAAACCGATCGAGGCCAGGAGCGCACGCACGCGATCCGCGGGCCCCTCGGGGCTGTCCGCCGACGTGCGGTTGCTTGCGACACGCTCCTTCTGCGCCGGTTTGCCGTATTCGCCCATGCGCAGGACTTCTTCGACCAGATCCTCGGGAATGGTGATATCGGGCCGGAACGAAGGCACCGTGACCGCAAGCCCATCCGCCACGGTTTCGCAGCCCATGCCAAGCGGCGAGAGCTGCTGGGCGGCGAAGGCCAAGGAATAATCGTTGCCGCTCACGCGGCGAAGCCGGTCGAGCGAGAGCGTGACCTTGACCTGGGCCGGCGGACGCGGAAAACGGTCCACCGTGGCGCGCACCAGGCTGCCGCCGCCGAGCTTCGCCATCAATGCCGCCGCCCGCAGAGAGGCGTACGGAATGCCGTTGGCGTCCACGCCGCGTTCGTAGCGGTAGGACGCTTCCGACGGAATCACCAGTCGCTTGGCCGTGCGGCGGATGCTGGGTGCGTCGAAGGTCGCGGCCTCGAGCAGCACCTGCTTGGTCGTGTCCGAGACTTCGCTGGTCGCCCCGCCCATCACGCCCGCGATGGCCACCGGGCCACGCGCATCCGTAATCAGCAGGTCGGTCGGGACCAGCGCACGCTTCTGTCCGTCGAGCGTGACCATCCCCTCGCCCGCTCGCGCCCGGCGAACCACGATCTTCCCCTCGAGCTTGTCGAAGTCGAAGGCGTGCAGTGGGTGCCCGGTTTCGAGCAGCGCGTAGTTGGTTACGTCGACCAGGTTTGAGATCGCGCGCATCCCGCAGTAGCCGAGGCGCAGTCGCATCCGAATCGGACTCGGTCCCACGGTGAGCCCGGTTATGAAACGCGCCATGTAGCGTGGGCAGCCCTTGTCGTCGGTGATCTCGACGTCCATGGTCGGCCCGGCGTCGATTTCCGGAACCTTGTCGATTTCCGGTAGGTGCACGCCTGTTCCGAAGTGCGCGGCCAGCTCACGCGCGATGCCCAAGTGAGAAAGCGCGTCTGGACGGTTCGGGGTGACGTTGACCTCGAACACGTCGTCCACCGCCCCGACCCAGGTCGCCACGTCGTCGCCCGGGTTGGCCGACGGCGACAGAATCAAGATTCCGTCACCTCGCTCGCCCAGTCCCATCTCGGGCTCGCTGCACAGCATGCCGGGCGACATGACGCCGCGGACCTCGCGCGCTTCCAGCATCTTGCCGCCTGGCAGGCGTGCCCCCGGCTGCGCCCAGCACACCCGGTTGCCGGGAGGGGGAACATTGGGGGCGCCGCAAACCACGTCTTCCTCGCGGGCACCAGCGCGCACGCGCACGATGCGCAGCTTGTCCGCCTTAGGGTGCGGACCCATCGCCAAAACCTCGGCCACCACGACGCCCGACAACTCTCGCCCCTTGGCTTCGAGACCTTCGACCTCCAGACCTTGGCTGGTCAAGACGGCGGCTGCCTGCTCGGCGCTGGTCCCCGCAGGAAGCTCGACAAGCTCGCGCAGCCAGTTGAAGGAAATCTTCATGAAAGTTCCCTATCCTACTGGAAATTGCTGAAGAAAACGCAGGTCGTTTTCGTAGAACAGACGCAAGTCGGTAACTCCGTACTTGAGCATCGCCATCCGGGAGAGTCCCATTCCGAAAGCGAAGCCGGTGACGTCGTACTTATCGTAGCCGACCGCCTTGAAAACGTTGGGGTGGACCATTCCCGATCCGCCGATTTCGATCCAGCCCGTCCCCTTGCAGAGCCGGCAGGTCGAACGAGCAGGCAACTTGCCCTGGCAAAGGAAGCACGACGCGTCCACCTCGGCCGACGGCTCGGTGAACGGGAAGAAACTCGGGCGCAGGCGAATCTCGGTGGCAGGGCCGAAGAACCGCTGCACAAACGTGATCAGCGTGGCCTTCAGGTCATCGAAACTCACGTTCTTGTCAACGTGAAGGCACTCGCACTGCGGGAACATCGGCGTATGGGTGGCATCGTCATCGCGACGGAAAACATTGCCAGGTGCGATGATCTTCACCGGCGGTGGTTCCGCCAACATGGTACGAATCTGCACCGGCGAGGTGTGCGTGCGAAGAAGGCGACCGCCCTCGACGAAGAAGGTGTCCTGCATGTCGCG
>PMLH01000134.1 GCA_003159055.1 Myxococcales bacterium | reverse complement strand
GATCGACCTCTTCGAGGAGGAAGTATTCGTATTTACGCCCAAGGGCGACGTCAAAGCTCTGCCCAAGGGGGCGACGGCGATCGATCTTGCCTACGCCGTTCACTCGAAAGTCGGCGACCACTGCTCCGGGGCGCGCGTAAACGGAATGATCGTTCCGCTGCGCTACCTCCTGCGCAATGGCGACGTGGTCGACATCATCACCACGCCGTCGCAGAGGCCGTCGAAAGACTGGCTGAAGTTCGTGGTCACCAGCCGCGCGCAAACCAAGATCCGCCACCATCTCCGCAATGAACAGCGCGAGCGCAGCCGCCGCCTCGGGCGCGACTTGCTTTCCAAGGCGTTGCGAAACCAGCGCCGGTCGCTCGCCGTGGCCGAGAAGGAGAAGCTGCTCGAGAAGGCAGCGGAGGCTTTGCACCTAGGCAGCGCGGACGAGATTCTGGTTCACGTCGGCTACGGCAAGCTCAGCCCGGAAGCGGCGGCCCAGGCAATCTATCCGCACGAGCAAGCGGTCGACGTCACGATAGACAATCTCCCGGTGGTGGGTCTCGAGGCGCGCGTGTCGCCAAGACGCGAAACCAAGCGCTCGGTCGGCGGCGTCCGCGTGCAGGGTGAAGCCGACATCGTGGTTCGTTTCGCAAAATGTTGTAGCCCAGTACCGGGCGACGCCATCGTTGCCTTCATCAGCCGGGGCAGGGGGGTAATCGTACACACCCGGCAATGCCCCAAGGCGTTCAACCTGGATCCTGCCCGCAGCGTCGACGTCAGCTGGGACGAGGAGACTCGCCTCCTTCGCCCGGTGGCCGTTCAGGTGGTTTCGGAGGACAAGCCTGGTATTCTGGCTGCTTTGTCGAAGTGCTTCATGGAGCACGGGGTGAACATCGCGCAGGCCAAGTGCAAGGCGACGGAGGACAACCGCGGTCTGAACACGTTCCAGGTCGCGGTCGGCCACGTGGACCAGCTCAAGAAGGTGCTGCGGGCCATCCAGGCCATCGACGGGGTCATCTCCGCGGTACGGATTTGATGCACGCGTTTGCAATGGGAACCCTGGGAGGGGTTCTGCTCTGCACTCGGCACCTACCCCACCCCTGCCACCCCCGCGCTCGCGCGGCCTCGCAGATGCTCCCGCGACGCTACACTGCCGGCAAAGCCGGCAGATTTCGCACGCGTTTGCCTGTCCCGCGCGAGCGTCGGCGTGGTGCAACTCGTGAATAATGCGGGCTAGGCTAGCGGTCTTCATTTGACCTCCTTGTCAGCCTCTGCTAGTTGATGCCGACCATGGCATCGAATTCTCGCCAGACCTGGAAAAAACGGACGCGGCGGCACTCCAATGCGGGCCGCAAGCGCAAGAACCAGGAGAGTCGTCACTCGACTCCCTCGGCAGCAGAGCTTTTTGCGGGGCTCGGCGAGCCCGGCAAGCCAGCGCCCAAAGCTGCCGCCAAGTAGAGCTGTTGAAACGCGGCGCGGCAGCGACTGACGTTTCTGACATCTCGACGGGTGGAAAGTTGATCTTGGGCGCTTCTCTGCCCTAAGATCTGCGAACTTTGCTCCCGCGACGGATTTTCCTCGCGGTCCTAGTGACCCTACCTCCAGGTACCGTATGAAATTCTGCCCAATTTGCAAAACGCAGTACCCCGAGGACGCGAACTTCTGTCCGCAGGAGACGTGTGCGACCCCTGATGGGCCGCAACGGCTTCAGTTTGTGGCTGCACAGCCCGCGTCTCGATTCTCTCCCATCGAACGAATCGGTGGCGGACACACTGGCGAAGTCTGGAGAGCGCGCGACAACCAAAGCGGCGTTGACGTCGCCTACAAGGTGATCGCTCCGGAGGTTCTTGCCTCGCAAGCGGCGCAGGCCCGGGCGGAGCGCGAATTCAAGCAGCTCATGCGTGTCGCCAGCCCCAAGGTCGCGACCATCGTGGAATGCGAGAAGACTCCGACCGGTGGTCTTGCCGTGGCGATGGAGCTGTGCCAAGGCGATTCGCTTGAGGGAATGCTCGTCGCCGGGCCCATGCCGTTCGAGAAGGCCAAGTCGATCATCGCTCAGGTCGGTCTTGCGCTGCTTGAGGCGCAGAAGGTCGGTCTTGTCCACCGCGACGTGGCGCCAAAGAACATTCTGGTTGCACCGTCGGGCGACGTGAAGGTCATCAACTTTCCGCTGGCGAAACCGATCAATGATCGGGTGGCGGGGGTCGCGGCCTATCTTTCGCCCGAGCAAGTCCAGGGCAAGCCGGTCGACCAGCGATCGAATACCTACAGCCTGGCCGCGATCTTCTATCACTTGCTCACGGGTGAACCGCCTTTCCAGGGGGCGAGCGTTCAAGCTGTGCTCGACATGCAGGTGTCCACGCCACTCTTGCCGCCGACGCAGCGCCGGCCCGGAGCAGGCTTGCCGGCCGACGCGGACAAGCTGGTGCTCAAGGCGATGGACAAGAGCTCGAGTCGTCGCCACTTGACGCTGCGTCTGTTCTTGAACGAGCTGGAAGCGCTCAAGGAGAGGCCAGCGCCCACGGCCAACGTTGGGCGAGAAGCTGGCCTTGCGAAGACCATGATGTTCGGCGGGAACCAGGCCGACATCGCTCGGATGGTTGCCGAAGCGCGGGCGGCCAAGGCAGCAGGCGCGCCTGCCGCGTCGGCTGCCGCGGTTATTGCCCCTGCGCCCGCGCCTGTTGCCCCCGTGCCTGTTGCCCCGACTGCGCCTGCTCCGGCGGCGAGGCCGCTCGAAGTCGGACAGACCATCCTGGCCGGCGTGATGGCACCGCATGCCGCGCCTCACGCCCAGTCGCTTGCAGCCCGTGCACCAACGCCCAGCCCCGTTGTCGCGCAGGCGCCAGTGGCGTTGCAGGGGCCAGGCTCAGTTGCTCACGCACCGACGCCTGCGCCGTACGCGCCCACGCCGCCGCCCGCCCCGGTCTCCGTGCCCAAGCCCGCCGTCGCGGCAGCACCGGTGCAGCCAGCACGCCCTGCGACGCCTGCGCAGGCTTTGCCACAGGCCGCAGCACCCGCCAAGCCAGCCGAGACCGGAAAATCGCCGCAGAAGGCTGGCTCAGCTTTTCGCGAGACCTTGTGGTTCAAGCAGGGCGATGTTGAGCAGATGGTCGCCGACGCCAAGGCGAAACTGCAGGCCGCCGGCAAGCCTCCGGCCGACGCCGTCGACATCAATATCAACGCGGACGCCCGCCCACTTGAAGACCGCTATGTCGACGACGGCTCGGTGACCATCGAAGATCGGAAGAAGTTCTCGCTTCGCACGGGTGGAACCGCGACGGCGCTGCCGACTGCGCCCGCGCCCGTTCTCGGCGAGCAAATGGACGAGAAGGAAATGGTGGGGGAGATCAGCGGTGGACGGCGCACGCTGATTTTGGTGATCGCCGCGGTCGTGATCCTGGCTCTGGTGGTCGTCGTGGCGATGATGGTGAAGGGCAAGGGGAAGAGCAGCGCGACCAGGCCCGATACAACCACGACGACGACGATGGTGGCCGCATCGCCTCCGCAACCAACGGCACTGCCCGGCGGGGCGCCACCAGGGCAGCCTTTGAATTTGAAGGCGGTCCCGGACGCCGATGTGGCGTCAGGGGCTCCGCCTGGTCGAGCAGTAAGCGCAACCGCAGGTTCTGCGCTTGGCCTCGTCGGCGGCACCACCAAACCCGGGGTTGGCGGTGCGACCGTCGAGGCCAAGACGGCTCCCGCAAGGAAGCCGGTCGTCAAGAAGAAGCTGGTCGTCAAGCGCCCGGCGCCAAAACACAAGCGGTGACTGCGTGTTCGACGCGCCCAACCGGACTCACTACCGCTGACGCTGGCCGGACTCCGCAGGTTCATCCGAGATCGCGATGCTTAGGCGCTGAGCCTTGCCGTCGCGTAGGAAGTCGACGATCAGGGCAGGCGCAGTCCTCAGAGACTCCGCGACGTCGAAAGCCTGCTCGGGCTTTTCTATCGACTTGCCGTTGACTTTCTGGACTATGTCGCCCGCGCGAAGGTCCAGCTCCTTGTAGCAGGGATCGTCGGGGTAGAGGCTCTTCACCAACCATCCTTGGAAACGGTGGTTGGCGAGGGCGCGGTCGCCCTCCACCCCTTGCAGCCAGCGGGGCAGACCGGCATCCAGCACTCGAACCAGGGCGGCACGCTTGAGCATGCCGGGCTTCGCATACATGTCACAGGTTCGCGGGGGAGGCGGAGTTGGCGTCGGTGGCGACGCCGCAACCGAAACCGGCTCGGGCTCTTGCTGTTGGAACGAGGCAACAGCGTTTGCCTCGGCGGGCAGATCCTGGGAATTCGATTGCCGAGACGGCTCTGTCGTGGTCGCGCAGGAACAAAGGACCACGGCGACACCTGTAAGCACTCGGCTTGGCCTAACGATGAGCGGCAGCATACCCCAACTTTCGCACGGCTAGGAGCCGGATGCGAAAAGTTGAGCGAGCACTCGGAAGAGGGCTGCTGTGACTTCGTCCTTACCAAGCGCGCCATCCAGGACCACCACGGCCGGGTCTTGCTTCGCAAGCTCGCGATAGTTCGCAGCGACCTTGGCCAGATAGGA
>PMLH01000135.1 GCA_003159055.1 Myxococcales bacterium | reverse complement strand
GGTTGGCGCGCGACCGCCGCAAGCATCGTGGAAGGATCGCTGCCGATCCGCAACGCCTCATCGAGCCGTTGCAGAATCTGCAGTTCTCGCTGGCGGGCGAGTGCCTCCTCGGCCCGTGCACGAGCCGACGAAGCCAGGCGACTTGTCGCGATGGCAAACGCAAGGAAGAACAGAAGCGTGAGCCAGTCTTCGGCTTGCAGGTCGCTATTGATTCCGTATGGCGGATAGTATTCCAGATAGAACGCGAGCACGCCCAGGACTGACGCCACGATAGCCGGTCCATAGCCCAGGCCGGTCGCAGCCACCAGCACTACAAACAGGAATATGAGCGAGATGTTCAGCGTGTTGAGCTGCTCTTCCAGCCGTCCTGCGACAAGGGCCGCCAATCCAACGCCGGCGATCGCGGCAAGGTAGCCGATGGCCGTCAAGACAAGCGCCTCCCGCCTGCTCGCGGTCTCGCCCAGCGACGGGATTTCCCGCAGCGCCTTGCCTCTAGGCATATCTGCCTTGCCACGCGCTCACTTCACGTTGCGCCAAGAACCAGAACACCCAGACTTCGATCGGCGCAAGCACCAGCGCAATCATCACACTGATCATGCCACCATCGTAGCGCTGTGCAAATGCCCAGCTCGCCTTCACGAAGAACCCCGCGGCGCCAAGCTGGAGAAGCAGCCTGCCAAGCGCCTGCCGACGAGCAAGCAGGAGCGCCCCGGCGATATTCACAACTGCCAAAAGCGTAGCGGTGAGGGCATACGGCGCGGCAACGCTGTGTGCGGGGAGCAGCGCCACGCTCGCCTTGAGCTCAGGCACCGACAACACGAACGTGATGATCCACATCAGGCGTAGATTCTTCGCGAGCTCATGCGGCGTCAAGCCTGACCGCCAATTCACGCACTGCCAGATATACGCCTTCACCGCGCCGGCAGCAGCGGCTCTGCTCGGAAGATGCCACGACTGCTTCGGCATGTGCACAAGGGCGATCGCCACGAGAGCTCGAGATAGACTGGCAATGCCGGGCGGCGTTATGAGATAACGCGATTCCCAGCGAGGAACGAACTTCTTCTTGAAATTGAACAGCGACCGATATCGATAGACCGCATCGCCTTTGTCGAACAGCAGCGCAAGTACGCGTTCCACGATGGGAGCCCGTCCCTCGGTTCCTGTTCCGGCCAGTGGTGCGAGGCTGAGGCTGGCGCCTTCGATGCCATGCGCGTGAAAATGCTCGAGTGCTTTGGCGATCTGGAAATCCACCACACCGGACGGCGCGTCAGCCTCGCGCCGCATCAGATCCAGCACGCACAGACTTCTTCCAAGGACGCGCCGAAATGTCACAAAGGCTTGCACATGACCTGAAGCGTCACGTCCGAGCACGCGACAGTCCGACTGCATCTCACGCGGACCGAAGGAGCCCATGCTGAATCCCATCTCACCGCGGCCCTTGCGCGATGCCAACCACGCGTTGGATGTCGCTTCGAGCTCGCGATAGAGATCCGCGTCCTGCACGCCATCCGCATACACCTCAGCCGAGATGCCCTCGCGCTCGATATGGGTCACGCAGTGACGCACGTTTGAGATCTTCTTCCCGGCTAGCGAGAAGTGCGGCACGTCGATCACGGCCTCCTCGCCAATCTTGACCGCACGCATGCCCATCCCGCGGTACGCATCGACGTCGCTGGCCAGCACCTGATAGAGGGCAGGCCCCCAACCGAGCCTCCGGCAGTAATCAACAAATTCCGCAACCACCTTTGTGCGGCGGCTGGGCGCGCATATCGGATCTCCGGCTGCCAGGGCAACCCCGGCACAGACGCGATAAGCGACCACGCCCTCGCCGCCGCGTGTCACGAACAGCTCCTTGTCGGACTCAGCAGTGTAAGCCCAAATGGAGTTCACCGCCTGCTCGAGACCGGCTTCGCGGGCCACGCGGGCAAGAACTAGGCGCGCCCTTGCCTGCACAGCGACCGAGGTCGCCGGCTTCGGCGCCTGCAATATCCCGATTAGCGCCGCTGTCGACGCCGCAAGGGCCAGGGCGACGACTGTCGCGGTGAGCGCCGCCGGCTGCTCGACAACCGCGGTGGTGAACACAATCGTAATCGCCGCGCCAACCAACATCGAGTAGCTCGCCGCACGCAGCCGGGTGAGCTGCCCGCGGCGGACACCAGGAACAGCATGCCGGCAAGACCGTCGTATACGGCCACGGCGCGCAGGTCCAGACGTAGCGCCAGCATGAGCCCGCCAAAGGCGGCTGCGGCAAGCACGAAAGCGGCGTCGCGTGAACCGCGCGAGAGGGCCGTCGCGGCAAGAATAATGGCGGTCGCACCCCACAAGCGCAGGGCAATCGCCGAAAGGTCAGGAGTCAATCCCAGCCAGGCCGGCTCGACGACGGTAAACAGAGCGCCCAGAACGGCAAGGTATACCGAGATGTGCCTTGCTCGAGGACTCAATTTGAGTAGAGCCCGCGGAGATCCAACGACTGCCATGCTCATCGCGCACGTACCTCTCTACATCGATTCTCGTGTTTGCCACACCACTGCAGTGCGGCACCGTCGCGGGCCGCACTGCAGTCATCATTCAATGCCCAAAGCTCGAGCTGACCTGCGGCAAGACTTGCCTGAAGGCGCTCCGCCAGAACGCCCACGAGTGGTCCCACAAGTGCAATCCGCTGGGATTGCGCATGATCGTGACATGGGGAATGTGCATTCGCGTGAGCTCCCGATCGAAGCTCTGCGTGTAGCCCGAGTAGCCCCAGTCGGCCGTGCTGTCGACGAGGAAAAGGTGCATATGGCGAACGTTAGGCACGCTGCCGACGTAGAGATCCGGACTGTTCGCATGAATGACCGCACGATTGCCGCCAAACGGGTTGTTGAGCCCGAATACCTCGCCCGGCAGCGCATGATAGTAGCCTGAAATGCTGAAGATCGTGCTGAATACCTGCGGATTGCGGAGGCCAACGTTGAAGGCACAATACCCACCCGACGACAGACCACCGATCGCTATATCTTTGGCGGTTGCCAGCGTCCTGTAATGCGCGTCGATGTATGGCACCAAATCCTTGACGAGATAATCCATCTCGTTGTCGGTGCCGTTCCACTTGTTTATGCA
>PMLH01000161.1 GCA_003159055.1 Myxococcales bacterium | reverse complement strand
GCGGAACGGCATCATGATTTCGGCGTAGTAGCGCTTGGCCGACAGATACACGTGGTGCTCGTCGTCGGCGTACAGGGTGCCGGTTGCGAAGTGCGAGCCGAAGAAGTCGCAGGTGAAAAGCACCTTGTCCTCGCCGAGGAAGCTGAACATGGTCTCGGGCCAGTGCACCCACGGCGCGAACATGAACTGCAGGCTGCGGTTGCCCAGGTCCAGCACCGCCCCGTCGGCAATGATCTCGCAATCGCTCGACGAGACGCGCAGGTGCGTGGCCAGAAGGTCCATGCACTTCTGATTGGTCACGACCTTGGCGCCGGGGTAGCGCGACAGCACCGCGGGGATGGCTCCCGAATGATCCTGCTCGGCGTGATGGCAGACGATGTAGTCGAGCTTCTTGATGCCAAGCTCGTCCAGGTTGGCGAATAGATCCTTGACCAACGCGGGCTCCACCGTGTCGACGAGCGCCGTCTTGCTCTCACCCTGGACGATGTAGGCGTTGTAGCTGGTGCCGAGCGGCAGTGGAATCAGGGAATCGAAAAGCCGGCGATCCCAGTCGATCGCTCCGACCGAGTAGACGCCAGGCTTGATTTTTCGTGGTGCCATCTTCTTGCTCCTTGGGATCGCAGAAACTTCTTGCAGGGTCAATTCATTGGGATGAAAGCGTCCTTGGAAATACCACAAACCGGGCATCGCCAGTCGTCGGGAATGTTCTCGAACGCAGTGCCCGGCGGAATCCCGTGTTCCGGGTCGCCAAAGGCCGGGTCGTACTCGTAGTCGCAGGCGGTGCACATGTATTTTTTCATGGGTGGCCCAGGACCTAACCCCGAAACGAGGCAAGTTCAACGCCTTGATCGACGGTGAAGACAGGGTAGGGTTGAGCCATGGGCGACCCCACCCGCAAGGAACGAGACCTGCTCGGCGAACGTGACGTGCCGAAAGTGGCCGTGTGGGGCATTCATACCTTGCGCGCGATTGAGAATTTTCCGCTTGCCGGTCGCCGCGTCGCCCCCGCCCTGATCCACGCCTACGGACTGGTCAAGCAAGCCTGCGCTCGCAGCAACCGCGAGCTGGGGCATCTTTCAGCCGCCAAGGGCCAGGCGATAGAGACGGCGGCGGCCGAGATGGCGGAGGGCAAGCTCGACCAGCACATCCTGGTCGATGCGCTTGCCGGCGGGGCGGGCACGTCGCTCAACATGAACGTAAACGAGGTGCTGGCGAACTGCGCGCTTGGTTTGCTCGGACGTCCGTACGGCGACTACGCGACCGTCGACCCGCTCGACGACGTGAACATGCATCAGTCGACCAACGACACCTATCCGACGGCGCTCAAGGTGGCGGCGATTGCCGGCCTACGCAGCCTGGAAAAGGCCGTGGTCGAATTGCAGGAAGCCTTCCAGGCCAAGGAGCGTGAGCTCGGCGGCGTGGTCAAGGTCGGTCGGACGGAGCTGCAGGACGCCGTTCTCACCACCCTGGGGCGCGAGATGGGAGCCTATGCCGAGGCCTTCACGCGCGACCGCTGGCGGATCTACAAGTGCGAAGAACGCCTGCGGGTGGTCAATCTGGGCGGAACCGCGATTGGCACCGGCCTGGGCGCGCCGCGGGCCTACATCTTTCACGTGGTCGATGTCCTGCGCGAGCTGTCCGGCTTCGGGCTGGCCCGCGCCGAAAACCTGGTCGAGGCGACGCAAAACGCCGACGCCTTCGTCGAGGTGAGCGGCATCCTCAAGGCATGCGCGAGCAGCCTGTGGAAGATTTGCTCCGACCTGCGGCTGCTTTCTTCGGGGCCGCACGCCGGGCTGGGCGAGATTCGCTTGCCCGAACGCCAGGCGGGCTCGTCGATCATGCCAGGCAAGGTGAATCCGGTGGTGCCCGAGGCGGTGACGCAGGCGGCGATGCAAGTCATGGCCAATGACCTCGCGGTGAGCCTTGCCGTCTCGTCGGGCTCGCTCGAGCTGAACCCGTTCTTGCCGCTGGTCGCGGACGCATTGCTGGGAAGCCTCGGCCTGCTCACCGCAGCCGCGACCATCCTGGCGCGCGAGTGCGTGACCGGCATCGCTGCCAACGTCGAACGATGCGAAGCCCACGTGCACGACGGAACCGCGGCGCTGACCGCGCTGGTGGAACGGATCGGACATGCGGCCTGCAACGATCTGGCCGTGGCGGTCGCGGCCGGCGAAGGCAGTCTGCGCGAGCTGGTGGTAGGGCGCGGTCTGCTGGCGGCCGAAGAATTCAACCAATTGACCTCGCCCGGCCGGGTGAATCAGCTCGGCCATCGCCCAAAGGAGTCAGAATGAACGCGGCACCTCGTGGAGTACGTTTACATATCGGGATCTTTGGCCGACGCAATGTCGGAAAGTCGTCGTTGCTCAACGCCTTGACCCGGCAGCAGGTGTCGATTGTCTCGCCCGAGCCGGGCACCACCACCGACCCGGTGGAGAAGCCGATGGAAATGCTGCCGCTTGGACCGGTGTTGTTCATCGACACGGCTGGACTCGACGACGTGGGTGCGCTTGGCGCGCAGCGGGTCGAGCGGACGATGAAAGTGCTGGATCGGACCGAATTGGCGATTCTCGTCCTTGCGGAAGAAGGGCTCGGTAGCCTGGAGATTGGGCTACTCGATGCCTTCGAGCAGCGGAAGATTCCGGTGCTGCCGGTGTTGAACAAGGCCGACTTGGCCAAGCCCGCCGACGCCACCTTCGACCGTCTGGCCAGCCGGGGCCTCAAGCCCGTTGTGGTCAGCGCCGCGCGGGGCGATGGCATCAGCGAAGTCCGCGAGGCACTGGTCGATCTGGCCCCCGACGAGTTCCTGAATTCGCCCACCATTCTTTCCGACCTGGTGCCGCCCGGCGAATTGGCCGTGCTGGTCGTTCCAGTCGACAAGGAAGCGCCCAAGGGCCGGTTGATTCTGCCGCAAGCGCAAGCGATTCGGGATCTCCTCGACCACGACGCCTATGCGATGGTGGTCAAGGAGCGCGAGCTGCGCGACGCGCTCGATCGCCTGAAGCGCAAGCCCGCGCTGGTGGTCACTGATTCGCAGGCGTTTCTCAAAGTTGCCGCCGACACGCCCCCCGACGTGCCGATGACGTCGTTTTCCATTCTTTTCGCTCGCCAGAAGGGCGACCTCTTGCAATTCGCTCGCGGCGCGCTCGCCATCGACAGCCTGAAGCCCGGTGATCGCATCGCGATGGCGGAAGCGTGCTCTCACCACCCGATTGGCGAGGATATCGGTCGGGTGAAGATTCCGCGTTGGCTTGGGCAATACGTCGGCGGACCGCTGACCGTCCAGCAAGTGCAAGGCCGCGACTTCCTAGACGATCCGAAGGAGTTCAAGCTGGTGATCCACTGCGGATCGTGCATGCTGAACCGGCGCGAGGTCCTGTCGCGCATCTTCGTCTGTGAGAAGGCCGGCGTGCCCATCACCAACTACGGCATGGCCATCGCCTACAGCTTGGGCATCTTCGAACGAGCCTTGCAGCCCTTCCCAGCGGCGCTCGAGGCCTATCGTCAGGCGGTGGCGGCGCGAGGCAACAAGCGCATGCAGCCGGCGACTTGACATGGTTTCGTACAGTCGGAACGGTTGACAGCAGGCCTAGGTGGCGCAAGCATTCCTCGCATGTTTGCCCGCCGCATGAGGCTTCTCGTCCTCGCCGCTGCCTTTGCGGCGGTGGCCTGCGCCAAGCAACCGCGAGGCAATGCCGAGCCCATGGTTTTGGCAGCCACGGCCGTCACCCCGAGCGCGGCTGCCGCGCCGGCGCCCGCGCCGGATACCAAGCGCATCCGGCGCGCACAGGTCGCCGGTTCGTGGTATCCCGACGAGCCGCAGCGACTTGTCCCGTACCTCGACAAGATGCTAGCCGAGGCGAAGGCTCCGACGATCGACGGCAACATCGTCGCGCTGATCTCTCCCCACGCGGGTTATCGGTTCTCGGGCAAGGCGGCGGCGACGGGATATTCGCTTCTGCGCGGGCAGGACATCCGTCGCGTCGTGGTACTCGCCATCTCTCACCGTTTCCCATTTCGAGGGGCGTCCATTCCCGACGTGACCCACTTCGAAACGCCGCTCGGCCTGATTCCACTCGACGCAAGCGCGGTCGGCCGATTGCGGCGCAGTCCGGTCGTCGATTCGGTGGCCCAGGCGGAGAATGAAGAGCACTCCCTCGAAATGCAGCTTCCGCTGCTTCAGCGGGTCCTCACGAACTTTACCTTGGTGCCCATTCTGGTCGGCGAGATGCGCGATGCGGACTACGTCGCGTTGGCGTCGGCACTGGCTGAGATCGTCGACAGACAGACCGTCGTCATCGCGTCGAGCGACTTCACCCACCGCGGGGAGAGCTATGGCTACGAAGTACCGCCCGGCAAAGGCAGCATCCAGGAACGGCTGGCGGCGGTGGACGACGGTTCGGTCGGGCAGATACTCAAGCTCAGCCGCAAGGGGTTGCTTGGTCACGCGGAGAAGACAGGTACCACCATTTGTGGACTTCATCCCATCGCTCTCCTGCTGGAATTGCTGGGGCGGTTTCAAGGCATGCGCGGCCAAGTGGTCAGTCGCTACACATCGGGCGATGTCACAAATGATTGGTCGAGCAGCGTGACCTATGTCGACGTGGCGTTTACCGGGCACTGGCCCGAGTCATCGAAGCTCGAAGCGGCGAGAGCAGGGGGAGAAAAAATGTTTCCACTCGACGATCAAGACCGGGCGACACTGTTACGGCTGGCGCGGGCATCGCTTGATGCGTCTGTGCGCAAGGGATCCTTCGATCCGCAGGTCAAGAAGACCGTGCCGATCACCCAATCGCTGGAACGCAAGGCTGGGGCGTTCGTCACCCTGAAGTGCAAGATGAGCGACGACGGTCGCTGCGTGGGGCGTGGCGATGACCTGCGGGGATGCATCGGCACCATCGAGCCGACCGACACCGTCTACGACACCGTCGCTATGCGCGCGGCGAGCGCGGCCCTGGAAGATACACGCTTTCCGCATACCGTGAGCGTGGCCGAGCTTCCCTTCATCACCATCGAGATTTCGGTGTTGACGCCGCCGCAGCCGGTGAAGAGCGCCGAGGAAATCGTCATCGGAAAACACGGGATCATCCTCAGCGTCGGGTGGAACCGTGCGACGTTTTTGCCGCAGGTCGCACCCGAGCAGGGCTGGGACCGAGAGACCACCTTGCGCCATCTGGCGCAAAAGGCCGGTCTCGACGCCGACGCGTGGAAGCGAGCGGACTTCCGCGTCTACGAAGCCATCGTTTTCGGCGAAGACGAGCACCGCTAGAAACGCGCGCTATACTGGTGCCGTGGCTTCGGACGTGCAGAATTCCGACCGGCGCCGCTTCCTAGGGGGGCTGGTCGGCGCGGCCCTTGCGACCGCGGGTTGCGGGTCCTCCTGTGGCAGCGCGCGGGCCGGGCGAGGTGAGAACCACGTCAGCACGGTTGTCACCAAGACCGAAGCGGTCCGCGTGGCAGTCCCGCAAGGCAAGCCGCGCGTCGTGGTGGTGCGGACCAAGAGGGCGCTGACCGAAGGCTACGACGCCGATGCGGGCGCGACTCGGGCGATGCTCGACGCGGGACTGGTTGCGCTGTCGGGCGAGAAAGACCATGTCGCCGCGCTGTTGCGGTACTTTCGACCTGACGAGCGGATCGGGCTCAAGATCAATGGACTTGCCGGTCGGAACGCAGCCACCCACGTCGAGTTGGTCGACGCCATCTCCGCCATGCTCGTCAAAGCTGGCGTGGAAGGGCGTCGGCAAATCGCCTTCGACCGTTTTGCCAGGGATCTGACCGCATCTCGGATCATCGATCGATCGCGTAACGGCGGCTATCGTGCCATCGGCAACGACGACGCCGGGCACGATGACGAATTCGTGCAGATGCCGTCGTCGGCGTCGCGGCTATCGCGGGTGCTGACCCATCAAGTGGACGGCGTGCTCAACCTTCCCGTGCTCAAGCAACATATGCTCGCCGGAATGACCGGTGCGCTCAAGAACAACTTCGGCTGC